>JBDTVN010000103.1:0-5176 GCA_040007155.1 Chloroflexota bacterium | reverse complement strand
ATGGATGCCGGGCTGGCGTGCATGAGGTTGCGGGCGACACTTCCGAGGAACAGTCGAGTCAGCCCGGTCCGACCGCGCGAACCCACGACCACGAGGTCGGCCTTCCACTCGCCTACGGCGGCGACGACCTCAGCTGCAGCGCCGCCGTAGCGCAACTCCGGGGTCGCATCGCGGCCAGCCGCACGCAACCGCGCCACACTCTCGTCGACGATACGCTGGTGCACTGCCTTGGCGCGCTCGAGGTCCTGAGCGTAGGCCTCGATTGCCAGCCCGTACATCGTCGGGGCGATGCCCGTATGCCATGGCTCGAGAACATCGGCCACGCTCACGACACGGATCGGCAGATCCTCGAAGATCGCCCATTGGGCGAGCCGCGCTTCGGCGGCCATGGCCGTAGCCGAGCCGTCAGTGGCGAATATGACGCGCGTGAGGCGGGCCTGCCGAGCCACGAGTACCGGGCCGGGAGCATGGTCGACGACCTCACTCGAAACTGACCCTAGGACAAGTGACGCGATCGACCCAAAGCCGCGCGAACCGACAACGACCAGGTCGGGGGCGAATGCTTGCGCCTCATCGACGATGACACTCGCCGGGCGGCCATATAACACCGCGCTCTCGACCACCCGGTTCGGGCCGTTCAGCTTCTGGACGACATCTGCCAGCGCGCTGTCGAAGTACGCCCTGATCTGATCGTCCACCTCCGACGAATAGGGGTACACGCCACCTATCAACGCGCTCGGAGCTACCCCGATTGGACTGACCGCGCTGATAACGCGCAGGATCGAGTCCCGGGGCCAGACGATATCCCCGACCAGGCTCGCTGCCTGGGCGGCGTTGTTCGACCCGTCGTAGGCAATCAGGACGCGCATCAGCGCGGGCCCCCTTTCCCCCGACGGTACTCATCAATGGGTCGTACCGCTGGTCGGCGGGCAAGCGACCAGCGAGGCTGCAGGGATGGGAAGGATCGATGGACGCGCGCAACTCGTCGGACCAGCCGATTCCGGACGGGCGAGAACAGTCGATGGATCAGTTGCGCACGCTTCGTCCTATGAGCCATGTTGGAACCTCCCTGACTGACGCGTCTAGCCATGTCGTTCGCGATGCTTGGGATCCGGTTCGCGGTCGACCACTCCGGGCGCGCTGTTCCTTCACCCTGCATCACTTCCAAAACCCATGTCCGAGCGCATTCTGACAGTAAAATGGGGGCTTTCCGACTATCGAAGGCGGACCTCGAGCTCGGCTAGCTCGTCGTTGGTGGCGGCGCCTTCCGGCGCGGAAAGCAGGCCGAGGTGATCCACCCCATCATCAGCCTGGTCCTGCTCGTACGTGCACACACACGGCCCTCCTTGGGCGCAGCCGAGGCAGCAGTATGCCTCGTCCATGCGGTACACCGGCCGGCCGGTGATGATGCCCTCGCACGAAGCGCAATAGCCGCGCCGGGGACTTGCGTAGCTGTGCATGAACGTTCCTCCAGAGTGAGATTGAATGCTTGGTGTTCAGGGGTAGATGCCGCGCAGGCGCGTGGCGGTGGCGACACGCTCGACGGCCAGCGCATGGGCGGCCAGGCGCTCGGGTATGTCATCGGTTTGCGCGCGCTGCCACACGGCGTCCGCAGCCGCCACGATCTGGCGGTGGAGCCGCTCGTTGACCTCATCGCGCGTCCACGCAACGGCGGACCGATTCTGCGCCCACTCGAAGTAGCTGACGATGACGCCCCCGGCGTTGCACAGGATGTCGGGGATGACCGTGACGCCGTTCGCGCGCAGGATTGGATCGGCAGATGGATCGGTCGGGCCATTCGCTCCTTCCGCCAGGATGCGTGCCCGGACCCGGCCTGCGTTGTCGTCCGTGATCTGGCCTTCGAGCGCCGCCAGAATGAGGATGTCCACGTCCAGCCCGAACAGGGTCTCGTTGTCGATCAGGCTCGTACCCGGGGCGCCGGTCACCGTGCCCTGCGCCCGGAAGCGGTGTGCCAAATCAGGTACATCGAGCCCGTCCGGGTTGTACGCGCCACCGCCAATATCGGTAATCCCGACCACCCGTGCGCCGCTCTCGTGCAGCAGGCGGGCGGCCGCTTCACCGACATTGCCAAAGCCCTGGATGGCGACGGTGGCACCAGTGAGGCCGAAACCCAACCGACGAGCCGCGTGTTCGATCGTATACAGGACCCCCTGGCCGGTCGCGTCCGCACGACCAGCAGATCCGCCGATGGCGAGCGGCTTGCCGGTCACGACGCCGGGGACCGAATAGCCCTTATGCATTGATACGGTGTCCATGAACCAGGCCATGACCTGGGCATTCGTACCAACGTCCGGCGCCGGGATGTCTGAGTCGGGGCCGACGATGGGCTCCAACTCCGTCGCCAAACGGCGCGTCAGCCCCTCGAGTTCCCGGCTGCTCATGGCCAGCGGGTCGCAATTGACGCCGCCTTTCGCGCCACCGAACGGGACGTCCGCCAGCGCACACTTCCAGGTCATCCACATCGCGAGTGCGCGGACATCGTCGAGGTCTGTCTGCGGATGGAAGCGGAGGCCGCCCTTGGCCGGTCCGCGGGCGACGTTGTGCTGGACTCGATAGCCCGAGAACACTCGAACGCGGCCGTCGTCCATCTTGACCGGGAAGTGCACCGTGTACTCGCGCTGGGCCACCCTGAGGATCGCCCGAAGGTCAGGCTCTAGGTCCAGATGGTCGGCGGCAGCATCGAATTGGGTCAGAGCCGCCGCGAGTGCGTTCTTACCCGCCGTTCTGGGAGCTGTCGCAAACTCGGTCGTCATGAAAGTTTCTCCGACATAAGACGGTTTGAGGGTCGAAGAACAGGTTCACAGGAGAACCCCAACATGGCGATCGACGCACATGAATGGCGCGTGAATATTGACCTCAGCCCCGGTGACATTCCGTTGATCGCAACTCGGTTGCCGATCAGTCAATGACA
This sequence comes from Chloroflexota bacterium, assembly GCA_040007155.1. Classification (GTDB taxonomy): domain Bacteria; phylum Chloroflexota; class Limnocylindria; order Limnocylindrales; family CSP1-4; genus JALYGJ01. The sequence goes on along the minus strand of JBDTVN010000103.1, from coordinate 2,244 downwards.
GCGTCGTACCGAAGCGCAGCTTGATCGAGTCGATGAATAACCTCAGGTGAGGCCGCGGCGACGATCGTTCTCAGCGTTTGGATCAACGTCCTGATGGAACCGTCCAACACCGCAGACACAGCCTCCGTCGCGGCCTCTCCAACCCATTCCGCAGCCTCAGGCGGGAGCTCGCTTCGTTCGCCCGGGCAGAGCAGATCGAGCGCGATCAATCGCAATTCCGTTTCCAGGCGGTTACGCGCCATGAACGTGGAGGCTCGTTGTTCGAGTCGTGGCGTGAGGTGGCTGCGCGGTCGAGCGACTGGGCGAAGCCGCTCAATGGTGGGCATGTGCGGGCCGTGAGACGAGCGCAGCAGCAATGACTTGAGCCTCGTTGTGTTCTTGGTCACGAGCCGCGAAAAGCAAAGTCACTTGCTGCCGATGGCGCTCGATGTCCATGATCAGATCCAGTAGCGCAGAGTGCCCCTTGAGCTCCTCGGCGTAGCGCGTCTGAAATTCCGGCCAGCGTTCGACGCGGTGGCCGTACCAGGTGCGCAGCTCCGTGGTCGGTGCGATATCGCGCAACCAGAGGTCAAGCTGCGCCGCATCGTGGGTCAGGCCGCGTGGCCATAGCCGATCAACGAGCACTCGGTAGCCGTCGTCCGGCGCGGGCTGGTCGTAGACGCGTTTGACGATGATGCTCACGCTTGCCACCGCACTGCGCCGTGCATGATCCTCACGTCGTCACCAGTTGGCGATGCGAGACATACGTTCCGACCGGTTGCCGAAAGCCAACGGCCAGACGGTTCCAGCCGTTGATGGCAACGATCGCCAGTGTCAACACCACCTGCTCGACTGGATCGAACAAACCCGCAACGTCGTCGTAGACGTCATCGGGCGCGCCTGCCTGGGCCACCAGGGTGAGCGTCTCTGTCCAAGCGAGGGCCGCTCGCTCGCGCGGGCTGAAAACAGGCGCCTCGCGCCAGGCCGTGACAAGGTCAAGCCGCTGCGGATCCTCGCCCATCGCCCGAGCGTCCTTCGTGTGCATATCCACGCAGTAGGCGCAGCCATTGATCTGCGAGGCACGAAGCTTGATCAACTCGCGCATCCTCGGTTCCAGGGTGCTTGATTCAACGACGCGTTCAAGCTCCTTCATGGCGCGCGAGGCCGCGGGAAGTACGTGTTGGTAATCGAGTCTCATGCTCTTATCTGCTCTTTCAATAACCGGTGAACTCTTCGGTCCGGATGTCGTCCTCGTCGACGCCTGAGTCGACGAGCATCGTGCGCAACCCAAAAACCATGCCGGGTGGACCGGTGAGGTAGTAGATGGCGTTGGCGACTCCGCCAAGGTGGCGTTCGAGCATCGGGCCATCTATGCGGCCAAGCTCCCCGTCCCACGTGTCCTCCGGTCCGGACATGTCCGACATCGTTGGTACGAACGTGAGGTTGGGATCCTGTTTTGCCAGGACGGCGAGCTCGTCGAGATAGGCGGCATCCTCGGGACGGCGATTGGCGTACACAAGCACGACCGGATACGGCAGCCCGCCGTTCCTGATGGCCTGGACCAGGATGCTTCGAAACGGGGTGATGCCTATTCCGCCGGTCAGCACGACGGCCGGCCGTTGCGCATGGTGCAGCCTGAGGTCACCGAACGGACCTTCGATCTTGACCACCGTCCCGAGTGGCATCGTCTGAAGCACCCGCTTGAACGCCGTGTCGCGCAGGCGGGTCGTGATCATGATCACGTCTTCATCAGGAGCGCTCGAGATGGAGAAGCCCCGCGTGTTGCCTTCGGCATCGGTCTCGGGCGGGTTCAGCAATGTGATGTCGACGAACTGGCCCGCGCGATACGTCCAGTCCGCCGGCTTGGCGAAGCGGAAGGCCATGGTCCCTTCGGCGACCAGTGCACGCTGCAGCAGGGCGGACTCAAAGATGGGCCAAGTCGTAGTGGCAGTTTCAGTCATTTGTTCCTGTTCCCGTTCCGTTCAACGAACAAACCCGAGATCGTGTCCGCGAGTCCTCTCGAGACTCCGGATCACCCTAGGGCGGCATCGTGAACACGGCCCGTACCATGCATGAACAGCGGATGAAAGCTGGCAGCCCGTCGACCGGGTGAGAACTTGACGCGATCGTCGCGCTGCACGCGCACGAATAGCTCGCTCCGAGCGCTCCTAACTTAGGCACCGGCGAGCTGACCGTCCTCGATCCGGTCGACGGTGAGGAGCATCACGCTCGACCCCGGTGCGTAGACATCGTGCTCAACGCCGG
>JBDTVN010000102.1:0-5191 GCA_040007155.1 Chloroflexota bacterium | reverse complement strand
TTGCTGCGGCGATTCGATGTGACATCCGACGACTCCCCTCCAATGGCCCGGCGCAGAACGCGCGGATGTCAGCCTATTACAGCGTGCAACAAAAGAGCCGGGCCGGTTTGCACCGGGCCGGCTCTTGTTGCCAACGATTAGGTCAGCGAGCGAAAGGCCAACGCCGGCGAACCTCGTCCCGGGTCGCCAGCAGCGCACCCAGAACTGCGCTGGCCAACGCGATCGCCAAGGCGAACACGGTTCCCCAGCCCGCTGCGTGGAGCTGATCGGGCGTCAGCTGGTTGACTGATGTAGTGAACACGCCCGCGGCCGAGCCGAGGGCAGCACCCGCTCCGAGCGAGATCATCAGCACCAGCAATACGACCGACAGCGCCCAAACGAGGAAGCCGTGCATGGTCGCCGAGTCGGCCTCGTCGATGTGCGCAGTCCATACCGCGACGAACCCGCCAACGACAAAGGCGAGCACGCCAAGCACGCCAGCGACGATCGATCCGACAGCCGCGCCGTATTTGTACGGCGTATCGACCGACTCGAGCCCTGCGGCCACTGAAATCGCGCCGAAAAGGACAAACAAGCCGAATGCAGCCACCACTCCGGCGACTATCGAGCTCCAGCTGATCAGGTCACTGCGCGCGACGTCCGCTCGGTCGAGCCGCGCGTCCTCTGTAGTCATTATCACTTCTGTGGTCATGGTCACTCCTCCGTTATCTCGTGACTACAGCAAACGCAGCAGCAGGATGACCAGGATGATGACCACGATGAGTCCGATGATGCCCACGCTTGAACCTCCCTTTAACTGCGCAGTCGCGGCGTCACGCCATGAGACCAGCGCACTGCCCAAAGCATCACCGCTTACGCATTGCACAGCGTTATCAGGAGGGCGGCGCAGCATTTCAGTTCGGGCAGTGCTTTTCCACTGATTCATAGTTCCGCATACGATTCACTCATGGCATATCCCACTCCCGCCTCGTCTGTCGGTGATCTCATGGCCGCCCTCGTGGGCAGCATCCACGTCGCCGACGGCCGGCTCGTTGTCGATGACGAGGCGCGCCTGCGCAGCGACGGCATCCGTAGCGCTGCATGGTCGGCCACGTTCAGTGACGACAAGGATGTCGTAGAGGTCGCGCGCTGGATCATCTGGGAATCGTCCCAAGCGCTGGGCGTCCACTCAGCGAGCATCCAGGACCTGTACATGGCGCGCGGTCGCGGTGAGGTCCACGGCTTCACCGTTCCGGCGGTCAACCTGCGCACCCAGGTTTTCGACATGGCGGCCACGATGTGCAGCGCGGCCGATGAGATTGACGCGGGCACGATCGTTTTCGAGCTGGCGCGGAGCGAGCAGGAATACACCTTCCAGCGGCCGGGCGAATACATCACGAGCGTCCTTGCGGGGTGCATCGCTGCCGGCTGGCAGGGCCCGGTCTTCGTGCAGGGCGACCACTATCAGTTCAACGCGGCGAAGTACAAGGCCGACCCCGACGCCACGGCTGAAGGTATCCGCAAGCTCACCCGCGAAGCGCTGGCGGTGGGCTATGGCAACATCGATATCGACTCGTCCACGTTGGTCGACTTGGCGCTGCCGGACGTCGATGCGCAGCAGCGCACGAATTACGAGCGTGCCGCTGAGATCAGCGCCTTGATCCGTGAGCACCAGGCCGACGGCATGACCATCAGCATCGGTGGCGAGATCGGCGAAGTCGGCAAGGAGAATTCGACCGAAGCCGAGTTGCGTGCCTACCTCGATGGCTACCTCGCCGAGCTGCGTCGCCGCGCGGGTGATGATGCCGTGGGCATCAGCAAGGTCAGCGTCCAGACCGGGACGTCGCACGGCGGCGTGCCGCTTGCCGGTGGCGGGGTCGCGAGCGTCAAGCTCGACTTCGGTACCCTCGAGCGCCTCTCAGCGGTAGCGCGGTCATATGGCCTCGCCGGCGCGGTCCAGCACGGCGCGTCAACTCTGCCCGACGAGCTCTTCCACCACTTCCCCAAGGTTGAGACGGCCGAGATCCACCTAGCCACGGGCTTCCAGAACGCCCTTTATGAGCACCCCGCATTTCCGGCCGATCTGCTGGCCGATGTCAAGGCGTGGTGCGAGACCAACTGCGCCGCGGAAAAGGCTCCCGGCGAGGCTGACGATGTTTTCCTCTACAAGACGCGCAAGAAGGCGCTGGGCCCGTACAAGCGCGAGCTGTGGGAGTTGTCGACAAAAGACGAGATTTTGGCCAACCAGCACAAGAAGCTCCGTTTCCTGTACGAGCAGCTGGGCATCGCTGGCTCCAAGGAGATGGTGGCGCGCTACATCAGTCCGCCACAGCGCTCACGTCAGGCGCCGACTGCGCTGACCGCTGTGGCGCAGGTCGCGCGCTGATGGCGATTTCCGAGGCGACAGTCATGGACGCGCTTCGTACCGTCCAGGAGCCCGAGCTGGGACGCGACATCGTGACCCTCAACATGGTCAAGGACCTGGAGGTGTCCGATTCGACGGTATCGATGAAGATCGAGCTGACTACGCCAGCGTGTCCTTTGAAGGACGAGATCGAGGGCAACGTCCACCGCGTACTCGGTGATATCGGCGCGACGGAAGTCACCGTGACCTGGGGCGCGATGGTGCGCCGCGCGCAACCGGCGCAGGCGGCGCAGCTACTGCCGGGGGTGAAGAACATCATTGCCGTCGCGTCGGGTAAAGGCGGCGTCGGCAAGAGCACCGTTTCAGCGAACCTTGCGGTGGCCCTGGCAATGGAGGGCGCGTCCGTCGGCCTGCTCGATGCCGACATCACCGGGCCTAATATTCCGCTGATGCTCGGCGTGGAGGGCGCCCCGGCCGCGAGCGCCGATGGCAAGATAACGCCGCTCGAGCGTTACGGCGTGAAGGTCATTTCCATTCAGTTCTTCGTGCCTGAGGGCCAGCCCATCGTCTGGCGCGGGCCCTTGGTCGGAGGCGCCATCCAGCAGTTCCTGCGCGACGTCGATTGGGGCGAGCTCGACTACCTCGTCATCGACCTCCCGCCGGGCACCTCAGACGCTCAGCTGACTCTTGCCCAGGCAGTGCCCATCAGCGGCGCGCTGCTGGTGACAACGCCGCAGGACGTGGCGGTGCTTGACGTGACCAAGGCCCTGGCGATGTTCAGGCGCATGAGCGTGCCCGTCATGGGCATCGTCGAAAACATGAGCAACTTCATCTGCCCGCACTGCGGTGAGGCGACCGAGATCTTTGGTCGCGGCGGCGGGGAGCGATTCGCGCAGCGCAACGAGCTGGAGTACTTCGGCGGAGTGCCGATCGACGTCAAGGTTCGCCAGGGCGGCGATGCGGGCGTGCCCGCCGTGGCCCAGCGCGAACCGGGCCCTGCTGCTGAAGTCCTGCGTGCCCTCGCGCGTCAGGTCGCGGCGCGAATGAGCGTCCGTGCCGCGCAGGCCGCCCCAGCGATCACTATTTCCTAGGGGCGCTCCCCAAGGAATTGCCACAGCGCCGCGGCGCAGCTGAGCGCTGCCCGACGCCGCCCTTCGTCGCCCGCAAGGAAGGCGACGCGCGTCATCTCATCGACACCGTCAGCGGTCGATATCGCGATGCGCACATGAGTGTCCTTGCTCTGACGCGCGAATAGCGCAACGCCAATGTCGGCATGGCCGACTTCGCGCACGCGCACAGCGAAATGGGCGAGGTCATCGGCGGCGTGATGGAGGTTCTCCTCATCGTTGACGAGCTCGCCGAAACGCAGGTAACTGGCGCCGCCCAGCAGCGCCTGGAGCGAGCCTGCGGTCCCGAACTCGACCGTCGCCAGGGTTCGGTCCCCGAGTCGGGCGCCCAGCGCGTCGGCCCAGGTCTGGTCGCCCTCGGCAAAGACATATTCGCCAATCTGGGTCCGTAACCGGCTGACTGTCTGGTCGACCTGGCTCTGCGCGGATAGTCGGCCGTCCGAAATTGCGCTGACAACCACATCGACCGCGTCCGCCCGCGCGTAGGTCGCCACCTGCGGGTTTGGCGTCCGCAACACGTCCTCGCCGATCAGCGCGACCAGCGCCGACTCGCCTACGCCGGTCAGGCGCAGCGTATGCGTGGCGCGCTCGACGCCGAGTCGCTCGGCGCGCAAGCGGGGCAGGGCGTGCTCGCGCCACATGGGCCACATCTCGCGCGGCGGGCCGGGCAGGGCGATGATCACGCAGCCGTCCGGGCGGTCGACCCACCAACCCGGCGCAGAGCCGTGCGCGTTGGGCAGCGCGCTCGCGCCGTGGGTGAGCCACGCCTGCTTGCGGTTCGCGTCCGGCATGGCGATGCCGCGGCGGGTGAACAGCGCCTCGAGGTCGGTCAGCAGCGTGTCGTCGACGCGCGGCTCGAGCCCGCACGCGGCACAGATGGCCTCGCGCGTCAGATCGTCGGGCGTTGGTCCCAGGCCGCCCGTCGAGACCACGAGATCGGCATCGGCCAGCGCGCCGGCGAGCGCAGCGGATGCCAGGCCAAGGTCGTCGGGCAGGACGGTTGAGCGCAGTACGCGCACGCCAAGGTCGGTCAATTCGCGCGCCAGATCGCCGCTGTTGGTGTCGCGCGTCACGCCTGTCGTGAGCTCACTGCCCACCGCCAGGATCACCGCGGTTCGAATGGCCCTCATCCGGCCAAGTTAGCGCAAATTGTCAGTTAGCAATCTATGGACCAGAGTGCTAACCTAGTCGAGCCGCCGCACAACTGACGCGGCCGCGCACGAATTTGCCGAGAAGACCGAGAGAGGATTCCCAACCGACATGGCCAAGTTGATTATCTATGACGAGGAAGCCCGCGGGGCAATGAAGCGCGGCATGGACGCGCTCGCTGAAGCAGTCAAGACCACCTTGGGCCCCAAGGGCCGCAACGTCGGACTCGACAAGAAATACGGCGCCCCCACGGTTACGCATGACGGCGTCACCGTGGCCAAGGAGATCGAGCTCGAGGACCCGTTCGAGAACATCGGCGCGCAACTCCTGAAGGAAGCCGCGAGCAAGACCGAGGACGTCGCCGGTGACGGCACCACGACGGCCACGGTGCTGGCCCAGGCGATCGTCACCGAAGGTCTCAAGAATGTTGCCAGTGGCGCCAACCCGATGCAGATGAAGCTCGGCATCGACAAGGCCGCCAGGGCCGTGTCGGACGCCATCAAGGCCGCCGCAACTCCGGTCAAGGGCCGCGACGAGATCGCCCAGGTCGCCACTGTGTCCGCGGCCGACA
>JBDTVN010000101.1:0-5221 GCA_040007155.1 Chloroflexota bacterium | reverse complement strand
TCATGATGAGCGTCCAGGGCGAGCCGGACTACCTGCGCCGGGCAATGCTCGCCGGCGCGCGCGAGTTCCTGGTCAAGCCGTTCTCGAGCGATGAGCTCGCGGCGTCGATCCGTCAGGTCAACCAGCGCGAGCGCCAGAAGATGGACCGTGCCGCGTCAACTCGGGCCCAGGCCGCGGCACCGACCAATGGTCATGCCCCTGCGCCGACGGAAACGCACAACGGGCAGGTGGTCACGTTCTTCTCGCCCAAGGGTGGCGTCGGCCGGACGACGCTCGCCGTGAACTTTGCGGTCGCCGCACGGACGGAGCTTGGCAAGAAGGTCGCTCTGGTCGATGGCGGCCTGCAGTTCGGCGACGTTGGTGTGCTGCTCAACCTCAATCCAAAGAACCAGACGATCGCCGACGTTGCGCGCGAGATGGCCAGCGGCGATCTCGGGACGCTCGAGTCAACGCTGGTTGAGCACAGCAGCGGGGTCCGCGTTCTGATGGCGCCGCCCAGTCCGGAGATGGCCGAGCTGGTCACACCGGACCATGTCTCGAAGATAATTGCCGCGCTGCGCACCACACACGACCTCGTCGTCGTGGACTGCTCGCCGCTGCTGCAGGACGTGACGCTCGCATTCCTCGATCAGTCGGACGTTGTCCTGACGGTGCTGACGCTCGAGATCACCAACATCAAAAACATCCGACAGTTCTTGGCGCTGGTCGAACAGCTCGGCTACCCCGAAGGCAAAGTCCAGCTGCTGCTGAACAGGGCCGACTCGGGCTATGGCATCCGACTTCAAGATGTCGAAAGCTCGATCGGTCGGAAGATCTCCCACAGCGTCGTGTCGGATGGTCGAACCGTCGTCTACGCGCTCAACCGCGGCGTGCCGTTCGTCATCGCCGCGCGGCAGGCACGCGTCAGCGATGACGTCGTGCGGCTGGCCAAGGCCGTAGTCGGCGGCGAGCAGGTCCATACGGGCGATGCGCCGGCACGCGCGGCAGCCAAGGCCAAGAACGGCGGCCTGTTCCAGTGGCGCGCTCACTAGGAGGGGTGTAACTCATGTCACTACTGCGTCGCATCGAGAGTGCTCGCCCCGCGTCGGAGATGCTGGGCGCCAACCCCGCCGACCCCGCCGCGCCGCCTGTCGACGGACGTCCGCAGGCATCGCCAGCGCCGTCATCACGCGGCCTGGAGCGCATCCCTGCGCCTCCGGCCAATACTCCTCCCGCGCCCGGCCAGGGCACCGGCAATACCACTAGCGGCCGGATGCTCGCCCAGGTGCCGCTGCGCGAATCATTTCGCGACGCCAAGTTCCGCATCCAGCAGCGCGTCATTGGCGACATCGACCCCAAGCTTGACCTGGCCAACGCGGTTGAAGTGCGACGTGAGATCGAAGAAACATTTGGTCGCGCCCTCGACGCCGAGGGGCTCGCCCTCACCCGCGCCGAGCGCACGCGCATGCTCGAGCAGATCACCGATGAGATCGTCGGTCTTGGCCCACTCGAGCCGCTGTTACGCGACGAGAGCATCACCGAAATCATGGTCAACGGGCCGCGCCAGGTCTATGTCGAGCGGTCAGGCAAGCTCGAGTTGACCAACATCACGTTCCAGAACGACGAGCACGTGATGCGCATCATTGATCGCATCATCTCGCCGATCGGCCGGCGCGTGGACGAATCGTCGCCAATGGTCGACGCCCGCCTCGTCGATGGTTCGCGCGTCAACGCCGTCATCCCGCCAATCTCGCTGGTTGGTCCAGTCGTGACCATCCGCAAGTTCGCGTCGACGCCACTCACGACCGATGATCTCATTCGCTACGGCACGTCAACGCCGGAAATGTTCGACTTCCTCCGCGCGTGCGTCGAGGCACGACTGAACGTTTTCGTCAGTGGCGGTACCGGCTCAGGCAAGACAACGATGCTCAACGTGTTGTCGTCATTCATCCCGAACGACGAGCGCATCGTCACAGTTGAGGATGCGGCTGAGCTCCAGTTGCGCCAGGAACACGTCGTGACGCTCGAGTCGCGCCCGGCCAACATCGAAGGCAAAGGCGCGGTTCCCATTCGTGAACTCGTACGAAATGCCCTCCGTATGCGGCCCGATCGGATCATCGTCGGCGAGTGCCGCAGCGGCGAGGCTTTGGACATGCTTCAAGCCATGAATACCGGCCACGACGGCTCGATGTCTACCGGCCACGCCAACACACCGCGCGACATGCTCGCCCGCCTGGAAACGATGGTGCTGTTTGCGGGCGTCGAGCTGCCGTTGCGCGCGGTGCGCGAGCAGATCGCTTCAGCGGTCGACCTGATCGTGCACCAGGAACGACTTAAGGACGGCACGCGCAAGATCACCAACATCACCGAGGTCCAAGGCATGGAAGGCGACGTGATCGTCCTGCAGGACGTGTTCGTGTTCGAGCAGACTGGACTTGTCGAAGGCAAGGTCCAGGGCCGCCTCCGCCCGACAGGCGTCCGTCCGCGCTTCGCCGAGAAGTTCGAGGCGCACGGCATTCATTTGCCGCCGCGCATGTTCGGGAGCGCGATCTAGCCATGGACCCGATCGTCATCCTCGTCGCCGCTGGCGCGGCCGTCGGCGTGCTACTGATCTTCGTCAGCTTCGCTGGAGGGTCGGACGTCAACGCCCGGCTCGAGCGTTACGCCGCGGGCGAAGAGCTGAAGCGCGACGCGACTGGGTCGCGCGACCTTGGCGAACGGATCGCCTCGTCAGCCGCGCTGGCCAACTTCAACCGCGTCATCGAGCGCCGCGACTGGGGCACCAACATGGCGCGCGAGCTGGCCCGCGCGGACCTCGCCCTCAAACCGAGTGAGTTCCTGGCGATCCGTGCTGCGGCGCTCGTCGGTGTGCCGCTGCTGCTCATCAGCATCAGCCCCATCATCAGCGTGTTTGCCAGCCCGATCGCCTGGATCGGGGGGTTGCTCATCGGCTACTGGCTGCCCAAGTTCTGGCTCAACCGCCGCAAGGGCAAGCGTCTCAAGGCGTTTAACAGCGGGTTGTCGGACACCATCATGCTGCTCGCCAACTCGCTCCGCGCCGGCTCATCGTTCCTGCAGGCGCTCGAGATGATCGTGCGCGAGACACATCCGCCGATCTCGACCGAGTTTGGGCGCGTCATCCGCGAAGTCAACCTGGGCCTACCGCTCGATGAAGCGCTGGCCAATCTGCAGCGCCGCGTGCGTTCTGACGATCTCGACCTGATGACCACCGCCATCGCCATCCACCACACAGTCGGCGGCAACCTGGCTGAGATTCTCGACTCGATCGCCTTCACGATTCGCGAGCGCGTCCGCATCAAGGGTGAGATCCGCACTCTGACCGCCCAACAGCGCATGTCCGGCTACGTCGTCGGTTTCCTGCCGGTTGGCCTCGTGATCGTCATGTCGATCATCGCCCCGACCTTCATGGCACCCATGCTCCAGAAGCCGCCCGAACTGCTCGGCTTGCCAGCCGGTATGTTCATCCTCGCCGGTGGCGGCTTCATGATGCTGATCGGCTTCATCCTCATCCGGCGTATCGTCGACATCGAGGTTTAGGGATGCTTCCTCTCGTGATGGCCGCCGTTGCCGCCCTCGGCGTGCTGCTTGTCTTCTTGGCAGTCGCCGGGGCACGACCGATGGACCCGGTCCAGGCGCGCCTCTCGCAGCTGGGCTCAATGCGAGCCCGTACTCTCGAAGAGATCGAGCTTCAGCAGCCGCTGTTCGAGCGCACCCTGCGGCCGCTGGCCTCGCGCCTGTCGGGCGTCGCGCAGCGCTTTGCCAGCCCGTCCAAGGTCAGTCGAACGGAAAAGCGTCTTTCTATGGCAGGCAACCCGGGTAACCTGCGGACAATCGACTTCCTGGGCATGAAGCTGGTCGTCGCCGGCCTTGTTGGCGGCGGTGCATTCCTTGTGTTCGGCATTCTGCTGGGCAACCCGCCGATGGGGTTCGTCGGCGCAATCGCCCTCGGTGGAATGGGCTTCCTCGGCCCGGAGATGTGGCTCAGCCGGCGCATCAAGGCGCGCCAGAAGGGCGTGCTGCTCGCCGTGCCCGACACGCTCGACCTGCTCACGATTTCGGTCCGCGCCGGACTGTCATTCGACGGCGCACTCGCCAAGGTTGTCGAGAAGACCAACGGTCCGCTCGCGGACGAGTTCCACCGCGCGCTTGCGGAGATCCGCGTTGGCAAGACGCGGCGCGATGCGCTGCGCGACGTGACCGCGCGCACCGACGTGTCGGCCCTCAACAACTTCATCGGGGCGATCATCCAGGCCGAGCAACTCGGCGTGTCGATCAGCAAGGTCCTCCAGGTTCAATCCGAGCAGCTGCGCATCGAGCGCCGCCAGCGGGCCGAGGAGGCCGCCGCCAAGGCGCCGATCAAGATGCTGTTCCCGCTCGTCGGCTGCATCTTCCCGTCGATGTTCATCGTCATCCTCGGGCCCGCGGTCATCCTGATCGCGCTCAACATGTCGACCGGGCAGTAGCCGCGTACGGCATCCTCTTCGGTGTGACGAAATACATGGATGTTGGTGTCGCGGCTGGCGGCAGCGGTCTCGCGCTGTTCCGTGTTGAGGTCGCCGACTCTTGGCTGGGCCGATTGCGCGGCTTGATCGGACGCCCCTCGCTCGACGCCGGCAGCGGGCTCTACCTGACCGGCACCAACAGCATCCACATGTTCTTCATGCGCTTCCCCATCGACGTCGTGTTCCTGGGCGCGCCGCGGAACGATGGTGCACGTCCGGTGGTCGCGCTGAAATCCAACTTGAAACCGTGGACCGGGATCATCTGGTACGTCCGCGGCGCGCGCGGCGCGATCGAGCTGCCTGCCGGCTCCCTGGCCGCGTCAGGCCTGAGCGTCGGCGACTACCTCAGGCTCGAGGCTATTGGTGGTGCGTCAACCTGACGCCGGCGCACTCGCTCGACGTGGCGACAGGTCGAGCGACGCGAGGAGGGACGCGAGTCCAAGCCTGCCGCGACGGAACGCACCCAGGTTGTTGACCCGCTCATGACGGTGCACGATTGCTTGCGACGTCGGCGGGGAACATCGCCCCAAACGTCACAGGCGCTGGTCAAGCGGGCCGCCGTCCCCCACGCGTTCGGACGTGGCGGAGCCGGGGGCGAGGAATGGCAGCAGCAATCCGGCCAGCGCAACCAGTGGCAGCGCTGGTTGCGGCAGCCAGGCCAGCAGCGGCAGGGCCAGGCCCCACGGGCGACCGCGGGCCGCAAGAAACGCCGCGGGCAC
>JBDTVN010000100.1:0-5238 GCA_040007155.1 Chloroflexota bacterium | reverse complement strand
TGTGCTGGAAAAAGATCGGGCCGATTACCGGGATGTCGGACAGCACCGGAATGTCTAACCGCGTCACGCGTGGTGGATTATTCAGCGTTGCATTCGGCACGAGCACGGCCTGATGGAGATAGCTGGTCAGGCCGGTGGCCAGGATATTGATCACGAATCCAGCAATGATCTGGTCAACCTGGTAGCGGATGGCGAGGACCGCGAGCAGGAATCCAAGCAGCGCTCCGGTGACCATCGCGGCGAGAATCGCCGTCCAGATGTCGCCAGTGATGCTGCCAACGACTGCCGCAGCAAAGGCTGACGACAGGAGCATCCCTTCGATGGCGATGTTGATCACGCCAGAGCGCTCGCACAGGATGCCCGAAAGTGCACCGAAGATGATGGGTGCCGACCGCGCAACGGTTGTCTGAAGCAGGCCGGTCAGGTTCATCGACCCTTCCGCCGCGACCCACGTCAGGAAGCCAAAGACGAAGCAGAAAGCGACCACGCCCAGCACCAGGGCCCATGCGGCGCCGAAGCCGCGCACCAGCTGGACGATGCCCGCGAAGGCGGCCAGGAACGCCAGGAAGTACAACGTCGGCGCAGAGGGCAGGATGAGATCGGGCACGGGCGTCGCGCCGGGCAGGCTCAGGACAAACTTCGACTGGACATCACCGCCCAGGGGCAACGCAAAGACCACCAGGATCGCCGCGGCCGCGATGATGTAGACGATGCCGAGGATGCGCTGGCGGCGCAAATCAGCGCGCTCGCTGGCACTCAGCGTGCGGCCGCTCATAGCCGTGGCCGCGGTCATGCCCCCCAGCCCTTGGCAAATGCTTCGGCACCGATCGTTCTGCTGGCCTTGATCCGATAGATCGCGCGAACGAGCGCCGGTGCCGCGATGAACATGATGATCAGGGCCTGGATGACTACAACGAGATAGATGGGCGTGCCAGTTGCGACCTGCATCGGCACAGCACCGGCGCGCAGAGCGCCCATCAGGAATCCCGCGGCAACCACCCCGGATGGCCGGGAACGGCCGAGAAGGGCGATGGCGATGCCGTCAAATCCAGCTCCGCCGCCCAGGTTCGGAATGAGGTTGTGGGTGGTGCCCAGAACCACGGCGCTTCCCGCCAAGCCGGCCAGACCGCCGGCAGCCATCATGGCCAGGACGGTCGTTGCCCCGATGTTCATGCCGGCGTACCGCGCGGCAATCGGATTGAGGCCGACTGCGCGGAACTCGAAGCCCTTCTTCGCGCGAAAGATCAGCCACGACACGAATATCGCGGCGATGATTGCGAGGACGATGCCCCAGTGGGCGCGGAGGCCGTCAACCAGGGGCGGCAGGACGGCCGACGGCTCGATGGACTTCGAGATCGGGTCGGTGCGGCCGGGTCGCTGGTAGAGCGGTGTGCGCAGCGCGAAACCCACGAGTTGAATGGCGATGAAGTTGAGCATGATCGTCGTGATGACTTCGTGGGCACCCGTGCGCGCCTTGAGAAAGCCCGGGATGAAACCCCATGCGGCTCCCGCAATGATGCCGGCGATGAGCGCGAGCGGCAGGTGGATGAACCACGGCAGCCCCTGGATGCTGAACCCGACGAGGACCGATGCGAGTGCTCCGAGTTGAAGCTGCCCCTCGCCCCCGATGTTGAACAGACCCGCCCTGAACGCGAGCGCCACGGACAGGCCGGTGAGGATCACCGGTGTGCTCGACAGTGTGGTCTCGGCCAGCGGGTGGAAGGCATCGACGAGCGCGTGTGGGTCGAGTGACACCAGCGCCGACACGAGTTGTGCCGGGTCGCCCAGAGCACCGCGAATCAGGGCTGCATATGAGTCGATGATGACCGACCACCCGGCGCTCAGCCCGGCTGGAAGGTCCGTCTCGAGCAGGCCGACGACGTCACGATTGCCGGCGATGATCACGATGCCGCCGACCACGGCCGCGCTGAAGAGCGCGAGCAATGGCAGGGCGATCGCCCCCAGTGCCCGCCTCAGCCATGATCCACGACTAGTCGTGGGCTCGGCCGGCGGCGGAAGGTCGATGCCGTCCTCGCTGACGGTCGTATCGGCGCTCATACTGCTTGGGCCGCAAGCGCACGCGCGTCCTCAACGGATTTCTCCTCGGGACGGGCACCACCCATTAGCAAGCCGAGCTTCTCGAACGTCGCCTCTTCGGGCTTGAGGATGCTGACGATGCGCCCTTGGAACATGACCGCAATTCGATCACCAAGCGCCACGATCTCGTCGAGCTCAGTCGAGATGAGCAGGATGCCCGCGCCTTCATCGCGCTTGGCGACCAGGCGGCGGTGGATGTACTCGATCGAGCCCACATCCAGGCCACGCGTTGGCTGAACAGCGACGAGCAGCTTGAGTGGCCGCGAGAACTCGCGCGCGACGATCACCTTTTGCTGGTTGCCGCCCGACAGATTGGCAACGGGGTTGAACACTGACGGGGTACGGATGTCGAACTCGCTGATGCGCTGTTCGGCGATCTTCACCATCGCATCTCGATCGAGGCTCAGGCCGTGACTGACCGGAGGCGCCCAATAGTTGTTGAGGGCGATGTTTTCGGCGATGTTGAACGCCGGGACCAAGCCCTCCTCCAGGCGGTCCTCGGGCACGTGTCCGACGCCGTGGCGATAGACCTCGCGCGGCTCGAGCCGGACCTCCTCGCCGCCGATCTTGATGTCGCCCAGCTCCACTCGGCGCATGCCCGTGATGGCCTCAGCCAGCTCCGATTGACCGTTTCCCTGGACGCCGGCAATTGCAAGGATCTCGCCCGCACGGACCACCAGGTCGAGGTCGGTTACTGCCAGCTGACCGCGGTCGTCGCGGACACGCAGGCCGCTCACCTCGAGCACGGGCTGAGCGGGCTTCGCCGGGGTCTTGTCGACCACGAGATCCACCGGCCGCCCGACCATCATGGTCGCCAGCTTTTCGCTGTCGGTTTCCTTTGGATCGGCGGTGCCGACGACGCGGCCGCGACGCAGGACCGCGATGCGGTCGGCGACCTGCAGTACTTCGTTCAGCTTGTGCGTGATAAAGATGATCGATGTGCCGCCGGCGACGAGCGAGCGCATGATCGCGAAGAGCTCTTCGCCTTCCTGCGGCGTCAGCACGGCGGTCGGCTCATCCAGGATGAGCACCTTTGATTGGCGATACAGCGTCTTGATGATCTCGACCCGCTGGCGCACGCCCACGGGCAGGTCCTCGACCAGGGCATCCGGGTCGACGTGCAGATTGTGCTGGTCAGATATCTCGCGGACGCGCTTTCTGACGACCGACAGGTCGAGCATGCGCAGTGCGGTCTTGGTCGACTCCACGCCGAGCATGACGTTCTCGGCAACGGTGAACACCGGCACGAGCATGAAGTGCTGGTGAACCATGCCGATACCGGCCGCGATGGCGTCACCCGGGCCGTGGAACTTGACCGGGTTGTCGTCGATGAGGATGTCGCCGGAATCGGGCTGATAGAGGCCATACAGGATGTTCATCAGGGTGGTCTTGCCCGCGCCGTTCTCGCCGAGCAGGCCCAAGGTTTCACCGTCGCCGACCTGCAGGCTGATGGCGTCGTTGGCGAGCACACCCGGGAAGCGTTTCGTGATCGCGCGGAGCTCGAGCTTCACCGTCTCCACATCCTCATAAATAGACGACAGGCGGCGTCTTTAGCAACGCCGCCTGTCGTTTCAGTGCCTTGAGCTAATTGGGCTTAGGGCGCTGCGAAGAAATCGCTGACCTTCACTGTGCCATCAATGATGGCCTGCTTCAGGGCCGCGATCTCGTCCTTGGTGGACTGGGTGATCTCGCTGTCGAAGCTGTGGAACGGGGCAAGGTCGACGCCGCCACTGGCCAGGTTGTTGACCGTGAGCGGCTCAACTGCGTCGTCGTTCATGCCGCGCTGGATTGCGGCGAATACGGACGCTTGAAGCTTCTTCAACACGCCTGTCAGGAGCAGGTCGAGGTCCTCCGGGTGGGTATCCGCCCAGTCAACGTCGACACCAAGTCCGACCGCGTCCGCAGAAGCATCGCGGATCGCCTCGAAGGCGCCCTGGCCGATGTTGCCGCCGACGCCCATGATGACGTCAGCGTTCTCCTGCAGGAAGCCGGTGGCAAGGTTCTTGCCGTCGTCGATGCTGCTGAAGTTGCCCGTCATCGAGCCCGTCTGGGTGACCGGATCCCAGCCGAGCACGCTGACCGTGTCGTTCTTCTGGGCATTCCAGTAATTGGCTCCGGCCACGAAGCCGTCCATGAAGTCGGTCACGGGCGAGATCTGCACCCCGCCATACGTTCCCATCACCTTGGTCTTGCTCCATGACGCGGCCGCGTAGCCGGCGAGCATGGCGCCCTCGTTGGTTGAGTAGACGAGACCCTCGAGGTTGGGCAGGTTTGGCTGCGCAATGTTGCCATTGGCGTCAGGCGCACCGTAGGCATAGTCGACGATCGCGTAGCGGATCTCAGGATGGGCAGTGGCCGCTGCATAGGTGTCATCGCCGAGCAGGAAGCCAACCGACACAATCATGTTGCAGCCGGCGGTAGCCAGGCTGTCCAGGTTGCGTGCGTAGTCCTCCTGGGTCGCGGACTGCAGGTGGGTCTCCTCCACACCGAGATCAGAGACGGCCTGGAGCAGACCGGCGAGCGAGTTCTGGTTGAAGCTCTTGTCGTCGAAGCCGGCAGTGTCCGAGACCATGCAGGCGTGGTACGACATGGGCTCGACCGAAGCGCTTGCTGCCGCGGTCGGCGCGATCGTAGGCGCGGCCGTCGGTGACGCGGCAGGTGCGCCACATCCCACGACCACAAACAAGAATGTCGCCGCTATGGCGAACGTAGACCTTCGCAAGGTTTCCTCCTCAAACTGACTCCGTCGAGGGCCGAAACCCAATGGCCACTCACGACCGGAGTCCTGCGTGGAGTATGACAACGCGGCTGGACCCGTGCAAACTTCATCTCGTGAACTTAAACAGACAGATCGCCTGGGACGTGCTCGACGCTCAAGACGGCACGGGTCCAGTGCCGCTGCTCAGCGGCGACGAGCCGGCCCGTCTGCTCGGGCGCACCAAGCGCATCGCCATGGTTGGCGCGTCGCCCGACCCCGGCCGGCCGTCGCACGGCGTCATGCGCCAGCTGCTCGATGCCGGTTACGATGTGGTTCCGGTCAACCCGACTGTCGATTCCGTCCTGGGCCGAACTGCTTACTCCAGCCTCGAAGGGGCATTCGCCGCGACCGGCGCGTTCGATATGGTCGACGTCTTCCGCCGC
>JBDTVN010000099.1:0-5262 GCA_040007155.1 Chloroflexota bacterium | reverse complement strand
GGGAGGGATTCGAACCCTCGATGGGTTGCCCCATACGGCATTTCCAGTGCCGCGCACTAGGCCTCTATGCGACCTCTCCGCGGGCTGTCCATTGTGAGGCTACGTGAGGCCGTGAGCCAGTCGACGAGGGCATCGGTGTTCAGGCACCGTGCGAGTTGGCGGAGAGGGTGGGATTCGAACCCACGGTGCTTGCGCACACCGCTTTTCGAGAGCGGCACCTTCAACCACTCGGACACCTCTCCGCGCGAGAGGATACCAACGAAGGCGGTCCGACCCGGCTGGGCCGATCGGCTGCAGGCGGTTAGTGGCCGCGGACCGCGCTGAGGCGCAGCTCGGCGGCCTCGCGCTGCATGATCCCCGACACGACGGACAACCGGCCCTTCTGGACCGATGCGGTCGCGCC
This sequence comes from Chloroflexota bacterium, assembly GCA_040007155.1. Classification (GTDB taxonomy): domain Bacteria; phylum Chloroflexota; class Limnocylindria; order Limnocylindrales; family CSP1-4; genus JALYGJ01. The sequence continues at coordinate 4,859 of JBDTVN010000099.1, read as the reverse complement.
CGACGTGGCATCTGGCATGGCGAAGACGAGACCATCGACATCCGACTCGATGAGCGCCCCGACGCACATCGCGCAGGGCTCGACTGCCGCGAAGACGATCAGCCCTGACAGATCTAAGCGGCCCAGGCGCCGTGCGGCCTCGCGCACGACGTTGACCACCGCATGCGCAGTCGGATCGCCTGTGGTCGCGACGGCACTCCTGCCACGCGCGACCATCGCCTCGTCGAGGACGGCGACCGCGCCGTCCGGCACATCGCCGGCCGCCGCCGCAGCACGCGCCTCCGCCAGAGCGGCGCCCATGTACAGCTCGTAATTCACGCTTTTGATCGTAGCGCAGTGACCTGGCTTGGACCGACGCGCTAGCATCGCCAGGCAATCCCTGCCGGGGGACGCAAGGGGGACCCGATGCGACGCCTGTTTCTTGCCGCGGTACTGACGCTGAGTGGACTCGGCGTCACGGTGCCCGCCACCTTTGCGGCAGGCCTAATTATCCACGTCACAACGACTGCTGACGGCGAGTTCCCGGCCGACGGCAAGTGCTCGCTGGCAGCCGCGATCGAGGCGTCCAATACCGGCGCCGCTGCCGGCTATTGCGGCCCCGGATCAGCCCAGCCCGACCTCATCAACTTCAACTTGGGCGGCGCGGCACCAGTCATCGCTCTCCTGGCCGAGCTGCCCGCGATAACCGCTCCGGTCACGATCATCGGCGGCGCTAGCCGGGTCAGGATCACCGGCAGCGACACGCTGACCACCGGCCTGGAAATTCAAGCTACGGGCACCACGATCACAGGCCTGATCGTCGACGGTTTCGTCACCGGCATCCATGTCAGCGGCACGGCCGGGGTGAACCTGATGAGCAACGTGGTTGGGCCGAATTCCGATGCCGGCATCCTGGTCGATAACGGCAACACCGACGTGACCATCGGCTCGAATATCGACACTACACGGGGCAGCGCATGCGCAGACGATTGCAACTTGGTCAAGGACAACGGTCGGGTCGGCATCGAGGCACACGGCGGCGGTGACATCGAGGGCAACTACATCGGCACCAATGCCGCGGGCACACTGGCCCATGCAAATGGCATCGGCATGTTGATCGCCGACGGAACCTGGACGGTCGGTGGCCACGAGGCTGGTGCGCGCAACCTGATCAGCGGCAACACCGGCGCGGGCGTCGCGCTCGCCGACTGCACCTGCACCATCCAGGGCAACGAGATCGGAACCACGATCGACGGCAACCATCCGTTGGGCAATGGCGGCCACGGTATCGATATTGAGCGGCCGTTCACCAGCCTGATCGGCGGTCCAGGCTATGGGACGCCCAACCTGATCTCGGGCAACGGTGGCAGCGGCGTGTACATCGACACCGACCTGCGCCACGACGGTGCCACGCTGACGATCAACGGCAACCGGATTGGAATGACCAATAGCGGCCAAGCGCTGGGGAACGGCGGCGATGGCATCTACATCGGCGAATTCGCGCCGCCGACCATCATCGGCACGGAGATCCAGCACACCGGCAACGTCATTGCCGACAACATCGGGAATGGGGTGCGCGTCGTCGGGGTCGGTCAGACTGCCATCGAAATTCGCGGCAACTCTATTTTGAAGAACGGCACAAAGGGGATCGCGCTCGAGTCGGACGCCAACAACTCGATCGCCCCGCCGACGATTACCGGCACCTCGCCGGTCACCGGCACGGCATGCGCGAACTGCAGGGTCGACGTTTTCTCCGACAAGGCCGACGAGGGCAAGACCTACCACGGCTCAGTTACGGCCGATGCCAGCGGTAACTGGACATACACCAAGACCGTGTACGGGCCTAACGTGACAGCGACCAACACGGACTCGAACCACGACACATCCGAGTTCTCGGCGCCCGTCGTCCTGAGCGGGGGCGGAGGCGGTGGCGGAGGCGGTGGCGCCTACCAACCAGACGGGCGCATAAACAAGTTCAGCGGCGCATACCTGGGCAACAACATCTACAACACCAATGGCAACGGTCAGACGAAGAGCGGCATAGCCAAGATCGGCTACATCGTCGAGTTCCATGTGTCGCTCCAGAACGACGGGGACTCGGCCGACACCTTCAAGTTGAGCCTGAGCAACGGTTCCACGGACATGTATCGGATCAAGGTCTACCGCGGCTCGAGCGACATCACCGCGAACGTCGTGGCAGGCACGTACGTGACACCTTCTATTGGCGCGGGCGGGACGCTGACGATCACAGTCGACGTCATCGTCAAGAAGGGTGCCGCGCTGAACTCGAGCATCAGTCGCCTCGTGACGATCAGGTCAGTCGGCGATAGTGCGCAGGTTGATGCCGTGGGGTTTGTTGCCGGGCGCAAGTAAGTCTTAAGGGCTTGCCCGGACGAGCGGGGCGGCGCGGCCGCCTTCGAGATACAGTCCGCCGGTCATGGCAACGGGGCTGCGCCGTCGCTGACTGAGGGATTTTTGAGGGAGTCAAGTGTCCGCTGCCGAATATTCCGCTGCGCCCGAGTACGCGACCAGCCACCATCTGGACCCGCGCGCCAAACTCGAGATTCTCTTCGCGGTCCTGCTGGCGCTGTTCATGTTCGCCCTCGACCAGACGATCGTGGGCGTCGCGCTGCCAAGCATCATCTCCGACCTGAAAGGCCAGGAGCTGTACGCCTGGTCGATCACGATCTATCTGCTGACCTCGACCATCAGCGGGCCGATCTACGGCAAGCTGTCCGACCTCTTCGGCAGGCGCCCGATCTTTATCTGGGCGGTAGGCCTCTTCCTGGTGGCTTCTGTCGGCGCCGGCCTGTCGCAGAGCATGCCCATGTTCATCTTCTTCCGCGGCCTGCAGGGCCTGGGTGGCGGCGCCGTTTTCCCTCTCGCCTTCGCCGTCCTGGCAGACCTGTACACGCCCGCTGAGCGCGGCAAGTACTCAGGCCTCTTCGGCGCCGTATTCGGGTTGTCATCCATCGTCGGTCCCGCCGTGGGCGGCCTGATCACCGACAACCTCTCGTGGCACTTCATTTTCTTCGTGAACGTACCCATCGCGATCGTGTCGCTGTACGTCATCTTCCGCCTGCTACCGGCGATAAAGCGCCCAGATGCAGCGCGCAACATCGACTACATCGGCGCCGGGCTATTCACGGCGACGATCGGTCCGTTCCTCGTCGGACTGAGCAACAAGGCCAGTTCCGACTGGACTGATCTGTGGGTCGGCGGCCTGATCCTGGTCGGTCTTGTCTTCGGAGCGATCTTCCTGTGGTGGGAGCGGCGCGCCGCGGACCCCATCGTCGTCCTGCCGCTGTTCCGCATCAGGACCTTCACGATCTCGGTCCTTGCAATGTTCCTGATGTCGTTTGGCTTCTTCAGCGCCATCGTGTATCTGCCGCTGTGGTTCCAGGTCGTGCATGGTTCGACCGCCACCGAGTCCGGCTACCAGCTGCTGCCTCTGTTGGGAGCGCTCATCGTGAGTGCCACTTTGTCGGGCCAAATCGTCGCGCGCACCCACCATTACAAGCTGCTCCTCATCGCCGCGATGACTTCGCTCACTATCGGGTTGTTGCTACTAACGAACCTTCACGCGAACACGGACCTGGTGACACTGTGGATCTGGATGGCGATCGCGGGCGCAGGCATCGGCCCGGCATTCGCCGTCTTCACCTTGATCGTCAGCGCCGCGGTGCCGATTCGCCAAATCGGCGTCGCCTCAAGCAGCCTCACCTTTTTCCAGCAGATCGGCGGCACAATCGGCCTGACCATCGCCAGCACCCTTTTCGCGAGCCGGCTGACCGAGGAAGTGCCAAGGCAGCTGGTCGCCGCGGGCGTGCCAGAGCAGTTCGTGGCGCAGTTTTCAGGTAGCTCGGGCTCGTTCAACCTGACGGGCACGGGCGACCTTGGCGCGCGCATCCTGGCGCAGGTTCCGGAGCAGTTCAGGGCGCTCGTGGAGCCACTCATCCTCAACATCGTCAACGGCATCCACGAGGCCATCTCGCTCGCTCTGGGCGGCGCGGTTTGGGTCGGCGTCGGCGCCGCGATCGTGGCCGTGCTGGCGGTGATGTTCCTGAAGGAAGTGCCCCTGACGACCAGCTGGGAGGAAGGGCCGCCGCCGGCCGCAATGGGTTAGGCCCGGCGGGTACCTGCCGAATGGCACTGGTCGATGTGCTGGAGACTGAAAGAATCACGGAGCCGAGGCGTCCCAGCCGATGGCGTCAGATCCGCGAGGGGTTCAATGGATCGAGTAGCTTTCAATCGTTGTCGTCCCCTAGTTGCCTTCGTGGTAGCCAGCTTGTTACTCACCGCCTGCACAAGCTCCGGCGCGCAGAGCTGGACCTTCTCGCCCTACCCATCGCCGTCGGCGGTGGCTGCGCCGACGTCCCAATCGTCGTCTCAGCCGACAGCCCAACCGACCGCGGAATCAACCGTCCAGCCAACCGTCGAGCCGACCGCGGAGCCGACTCCCGGTTCAAGCGCGGTGCCGACCTCGGCTCCGTCGGCGGCGGTCGCAATCTATGTCAGCGAGTGGAGCGTTGGCGTCCCAACGTCGATGCTGGCAAACGAGGCGAACTTCTCCATAACGAACATCGGGGCGATTCAGCACGAGCTGCTGGTCTTCAAGAGCGAGCTTCCAATCTCAAGCTATCCGCTGGATCCGAACGGCGACATCGTCGAGGACGGCCCGGGGATCACCTTGGTCAGCGACGGTGACAACATTGATCCAGGGGCTACTCAAGCGCGCACTGTCGACCTCACTCAGCCCGGCACCTATCTCTTCGTATGCAACATCCCCGGCCACTTCAAGGCAGGCATGTACACGCAGGTAACGGTTACGCCGTGAGAGAAGGCAGCACCGCGATCGTGAGCATTTCGCTCATCGGATA
>JBDTVN010000098.1:0-5293 GCA_040007155.1 Chloroflexota bacterium | reverse complement strand
CAAGCGCATGCCGTACATCGAGCCCAGCGTCGAATCGCTGCTCGACTTTGTTGACGCATTTGGCGCCAACAAGCCTTTCGTTGTCTTCGACGTTGAGACCACCAGCCGCGACGTCAAGTCGGGCTCGCTGGTCGAGATCGGCGCTGTCAAGGTCGAGCAGGGCAAGATCACCGACAAATGGTCGACGCTGGTCAACCCGGGCATGCCGATCGTCGGCAAGCAGCTGCACGGCATCACCGACGCTGACGTCAAGGACGCTGTCGCACCGGCCGCTGCCGCGAAGACCTTCATGGACTGGGCAGGCGACGCGTTGCTCGTCGGCCACAACGTCGGCTTCGATCTCGGCTTCGTTGAGGCCGCGCTCGAGTCCGGCCAGAAGGTTGAGCCGGGCCGCTACCTCGACACTTTGGTCATCGCCCGCGAGGCGTATCCCGACGGCGACCTGAAACTGGGCGATCTCGCCAAGTTCTTCTCGCTCGAGGTGGAGCCCAACCATCGCGCTCTGCCGGACGCCGAGGCAACGGCTGAGCTGCTCATCCGCCTGGGCAACGACCTGCCTGATCGCATCAAGACCTTCAAAGAGAGCGTCGCCGACGCGATCCGCGCCAGCAAGAACGGCGCCGGGTCGATGGTCGACACGGCTAAGACGATCGAGGCAGCACGCAAGGCCGCGCGCATCAGCAAGAGCCTGTCGGGGCTGCTGCACAAGAAGGTCGTGCGCGAGCTCGTGCTGGGGGAGGGCCTCCGCATGGATGGCCGCGATCTCGACACGATCCGGCCGATCAGCGTCGAGGTCGGCCTCCTGCCGCGTGCCCATGGCTCCGGCCTGTTCACGCGCGGCGAGACACAGGCGCTGTCAGTGGCGACGCTCGGCCCATCTTCGGACGTGCAGCGCATCGACACGATCAGCCCCGAGCTGACCAAGCGCTATCTGCATCACTACAACATGCCGCCCTATTCGACCGGCGAGAACAAGATGATGCGGGGGCCCGGCCGGCGTGAGATAGGCCACGGCGCCCTGGCGGAGCGAGCGCTCCTGCCGGTGCTGCCCAGCCAGGAAGAGTTCCCGTACGTCATCCGCGTCGTGTCCGAGTGCGTGACATCGAATGGTTCGACCTCGATGGCCTCGACGTGCGGCTCAACGCTCGCGCTTATGGATGCCGGCGTGCCGATCAAGGCGCCCGTAGCGGGTGCGGCCATGGGCCTGGTGACCGGCGAGGACGGCAAGTTCGCCGTCCTCACGGACATCCTTGGCAAGGAAGACGCGTTCGGTGACATGGACTTCAAGGTCACCGGCACACGCGACGGCATCACCGCGCTCCAGATGGACATCAAGGTCCGCGGCATCAGCGAGGACATCATCCGCACCGGGCTTGAGAAGGCCCACGCTGCACGCATGACCATCCTCGACAAGATGCTCGAGGTCATGCCGTCTACACGGACGGAGATGTCCGAGTTCGCGCCGCGCATCATCACGATCAAGATCAATCCGGAGAAGATCCGCGACATTATCGGCAAGGGTGGCGCCACGATCCGCAAGATCCAGGAAGACACCGGGACCGAGATCAACGTCGAGGATGACGGCACAGTCGAAATTTCCGCTATTGATGGGGAGAAGTCCAAGGCAGCGATCGCCATGATCGAGGGCATCACGCGCGAGGTCGAGGTCGGTGGCCTCTATCTGGGCAAGGTGACCCGCATCATGACCTTCGGCGCTTTCGTCGAGATCCTGCCGGGCAAGGAAGGCCTGGTTCGCATCGGCGAGCTGGCCGACTATCACGTCCCGACCGTCGAGGACGTCGTCTCGGTGGGCGACGAGATCATGGTCGTGGTGGTCGAGATCGACCGCCAGGGACGCGTCAACCTGTCGCGCAAAGCGGCAATGGCGCGCCATGCGGCCAAGACGCCCGAATAACCCCCTTCCGCCGCTACATGAGACGGCCCGCCCTAACCGGCGGGTCGTTTCTATTTGGTCACGCAGGCCGACCGGGGTATCGGTGGAGCCGTTCCTCCCCGAGGCACGCAGCGGGCAGGGGGGATGTACCATCGAGTTCGTGCCCATCGGTATCCGCTTTGAGTGAATCCGTGCCCAGCACCGAGCGGTTGAACCAGGACGAGCGCAAGCGCGCGCTTGATCAGATCGCGCACGAGGTGACGGTGTGCCGCCTGTGTCCGCTGCATATCGGGCGAACCAACTCGGTTCCTGGTGAAGGTCACCCCGAAACAGAGGTCGTATTCGTCGGGGAGGGACCCGGCTTCAACGAGGATCAGCAGGGCCGACCTTTTGTCGGTGCCGCCGGGGGATTGCTGAACGAACTGCTGAAAGCGATTGGCTGGAAGCGCGAGGAGGTCTTCATCACGAACGTCGTCAAGTGCCGGCCGCCGCAGAACCGCGACCCCGAACCCGCAGAAATCGCTGCCTGTGCGCCGTACCTGAGGCGCCAGCTCGAAGTGCTTGATCCGGCAATGGTCGTAACGCTGGGACGCTATTCATTGCAGGCCTTTATGCCCGGCGCCCGTATCAGTGCGGCGCACGGCACCCTCGCCCCGGTCGACCCTGCGACGGGCGCCGCAAACGCAGTGGCTTACGCGATGTACCACCCGGCCGCAGCCTTGCGCGCGGGCAGCCTCAAGCAGACCATGCTCCAGGACATGGCCGGCATTCCGCAGGTGCTCATCGATGCACGGGCTCGGCGCGAACCGGTGCCAGACGCCCTGCCAATCGAGCCTGAGATGGAGGTCGAAGTGGAAGCTGCACTGGCCGTCGTGGCCGCGCTGCCGGAGCCGGTCGCCGACGACAACCAGACGACTCTCTTCGGGTAATGCAATGAGCGTGTCCAACTTCAAACCAACCGGGGCAGACGGGACGTTGCGCGTCCTGCCGCTCGGCGGTGTGGGCGAGATCGGCAAGAACATGTACGTCTTCGAGTACGGCGACGAGATCGTCGTCATCGACTGCGGACTGATGTTCCCCGAAGAAGAGATGTTCGGGATCGATCTCGTCGTGCCCGACGTTACTTACCTGCGCGAGCGGCGCGACAACGTCAAGGCCTTCCTCATCACCCACGCGCACGAGGACCATGTCGGCGGCCTGCCGTACGTGCTCCCTTATTTCCCGGGCGTGCCGATCTACGCATCTACTCTGGCGCGCGGCCTGCTGGGCGGCAAGATCAAGGAGCACAAGCTCAACAACAACCCGCTCCGGGCGCTCGACCCCGGCCAGACGGTGGAGCTGGGTTCCTTCAGCGCAACTGCCTTCCGCATCGGCCATTCCATTCCCGACGCAATGGGCATTGCCCTGCGCACACCGATGGGTCTGGTCGTGCACACGGGCGACTTCAAGTTCGACCACACCCCAGTGGACGGCAAAATGTCCGACATCCACGCGCTGGCTGGATTCGGCCAGGATGGCGTTCTTTTGCTGCTATCCGACTCCACGCGTGCCGAGAACCCTGGCTACACGCCGTCAGAGCGGACTGTCGGCGAAGCCTTCCGGAGCATCATGGAGGGCCTCGATGGGCGGATCATCGTGGCCACCTTCGCCAGCAATATCGCGCGCATCCAGCAGGTCTTCGAGGCCGCGGGCACGTTTGACCGCAAGGTGGCCGTCATCGGTCGCTCGATGGAGCAGAACGTACGCATTGCGTCGGACCTGGGCTATCTCAACTTTCCCGCGGATCAGATCGTCCAGAAGGACCGCCTCAAGGACATTCCCGACGCCAAGCTGGTCATCGCTACGACTGGGGCGCAGGGTGAGCCGATGGCCGGTCTGGCGCGAATGGCCAACCGCGACCACCGCTGGGTCGAGATCCGACCGACTGACACGGTCATCGTCAGCGCCAGCCCCATCCCCGGCAACGAGGAGAGCGTCGGGCGCACGATCGACAACCTGTTCAAAGTCGGTGCCAACGTCTTCTACCACGACATCAAACGCGCCCACGTAAGCGGCCACGCCAGCCAGGAAGAGCTCAAGCTGATGCTCAACCTGACCCGGCCCAAGCACTTCATTCCCATGCACGGTGAGTTCCGCATGCTTGTCCAGCACGGTCGATTGGCCGCTGATCTGGGCGTAGCGCCGGACAACATCTTCATCATTGAGAACGGCCAGCCGATCGAGTTTGCCGGCGATGGCAGTGCGCGTCGCGGGACACCGGTCGAAGCGGGCTATGTGTACGTCGATGGGCTGAGCGTGGGCGAGGTCGGCGACGTCATCCTGCGCGATCGGCGCGACCTGGCGTCAGACGGCATGTTCCTGGTGGTGGTCACGGTCGATAAGCAGACCGGCAATATCGTCGGCCGACCCGAGATCGTGACCCACGGCTTCGTCACCGGTTCAGATGACCCGGTCATCGCCGCCGCGGCCGATCGAGTGCGATCCGCGATCGAGAACCCAGGCGACCACACGCTCGAGATCGGGCTGCTCAAGGCGCAGATCAAGGACTCACTCAGCCAGTACCTGTACGAGCGCACCAAGCGCCGGCCGATGGTCTTCCCGGTCGTGGTCGAGGTCTAGGCACTCGCTCATGGCCACCCGGACGCGCCGGAGCTCCAATCGATCACGCTCGCGCAGTCAGGGCGCCGCCGGACAGCTGTGGGACTCTCTACGGCTGCCGCCACACGTCGCGCGGTCGCTCTTTGGACTGGTGCTGCTCGTCGTCGGCGTGGTTACGGCAATTGCCCTCCTGTTCCCGGCCGATGGCATTCTCAACCGCTACGTCTATGACTTCCTGCGGCCGCTGTTCGGCCAGGGCGCATGGCTTCTCGCGGTGCTGATGCTCGTTGCCGGCGTCGCCGTCGAGCGCCCGGGCACCCTGGGCTACGGCTCGAGCCTGACGCTGATCGGCGGCTTCCTGGTGTTCGTGGCCGGACTTGGGCTGATGCACCTCGTGTGGGGCCACGGCAGCAGCGACGCCGCGCTACGCGACGGTGGCGGCGTCCTGGGCCACACGCTGTCGCGTGGCCTGTCTGATCTGATCTCACCGATAGGGGCGTTCGTCGTCCTCCTGGGACTACTCGTCGGCGGCGTGCTGCTGCTCTTCAACATCACGCTGCGCACCCTCCTGACGCCCGTCGCTGGCGGCGGGCGCATCCTCGCCAAGGCCATGGCAACGCCGGCGCGGGCGCTGGCCGAGAGTGCCAGCGCGCGGCGCGCTGAGGCGGTCGCCAACCCACGGACGGCCGCCGGGCCAACACCACGCACGCTGACGCGCGAGGACAAGCCCGACAAACCCGAGCGCGCACCGCGCGAGACTCCGCTCAGGCCCGAGTTGCCCGCGCCGGAACGGCAGCTCGC
>JBDTVN010000097.1:0-5306 GCA_040007155.1 Chloroflexota bacterium | reverse complement strand
ACTAGGTCCTGAACCTAGCGCGTCTGCCTATTCCGCCACCTCGGCGCGCAACCTGTGACGCCCTGCGGCGTTCAGGCGAAGCGAGAGTTTAGCAGTCAGCCGGTGACCGTCGTACCGCCCAGCTTGAAGGCGATGATCGAGAAGATGACGAACAGCACGGCCAGCACGATCGTGAACTGGAAGAGCCGCTTCTCGATGCCCCGCCGACTGCGATAGACGGACGAGTCGCCACCGAAGGTTGCGCCAAGTCCAGCGCCGCGGCTCTGGAGCAGGATTGATGCCATCAAGGCGAAACTGACCACGATCTGGCCGAGCAGCAGTACGTTTTCCACGGGCGGCAGGATACCCCGGCGCCGTTAGTCGCGCATCAGCGAGTGGCCAGTCATGCCGTCGAGCGGCCGCAGACCGGCCAAGTCCAGCAGCGTTGGCGCGACGTCGGCCAGCACTCCGTCAGCGATTTGGCGCCCGTCGGCCGCATGGCCGACAAGGACGAACGGCACCGGGTTGAGCGAATGGGCCGTCATGGGCGCGCCGTTTGCGTCGCGCTCTTCGTCGGCGTTGCCGTGATCGGCGGTTATCGCCAAAAGCCCATCGGGTGGCAGCGCGGCAACGATTCTGCCAAGGCAGCCATCGACGAACTCCAGCGCATGCACCGTCGCATCCCACACGCCGGAGTGGCCGACCATGTCGGGGTTGGCGAGGTTAGCGAGGACGAAGTCGTACTCACCACTGGTGACGGCTCCCACCAACGCGTCGGTGACCGCCGCCGCACTCATCTCCGGCGCCAGGTCATACGTCGCGACCTTGGGACTGGGCACCAGCACACGATCCTCGCGGGCGTTGGGCGCCTCTACGCCGCCGTTGAAGAAGTACGTGACGTGGGCGTACTTCTCCGTCTCGGCCACGTGGAACTGCCGCCAGCCGAGCGACGCGAAATACGAAGCAAGGCTCGCCACGGTCTGCGGTGGAAATGCGACTGCGACCGGAAGCCCCGCCTCGTATTGGGTCATCGTGACGACATACAGGTTGAGCGGCCGCGTGCCGCGATCAAAGCACGCGGCGTCGAAGTCATCGCCATCAACCAGCGCATGGGTCAGCTGCCGCGCCCGGTCGGCGCGGAAGTTGAAGTGGATCACGACGTCACCATCGCGGACGCGGCCATCGATGCCGCTGATCACGCTAGGTTGGATGAACTCGTCGTTCTCGCCGCGTGCATAGCCACCTAGTACGGCGGCCAAAGCAGAGGTCACGCGAAGCCCGTCTCCGTGAACAATCGCGTCATAGCCGCGCTTGACCCGATCCCAGCGCTTGTCGCGATCCATCGCGAAGTAGCGGCCGCTGATGGTCGCGATCCGTGCTCCCGGATTGGCCTCAGCGAGTCGACCTTCAAAGTCGGGCACAAAACCATCAGCAGACCGTGGTGGCGTGTCCCGTCCATCGAGCAACCCATGGACGAACACCTCGCTCACGCCGTGCCGCGCGGCGAGCTGCGCGATCGCCACAGCGTGCCTGTCGACTGAGTGGACGCCGCCCGGTCCGAGCAATCCGACCAGGTGCAATCGGTGCCTGTGCGCCTCCTCGACCGCATCGAGAAGGACCGGGTTACGCTCAAACTCGCCGCTCGTAATGGCAGCGTCGATGCGCGGCAGATCCTGGAGGACCGGTCGACCCGCGCCCAGGTTCAGGTGACCAACCTCGCTGTTGCCCATCTGGCCCTCAGGCAGACCGACGGCTTCGCCTGAGGCATCCAGTTGCGCATGCGGCCAGCGTTCAAGGAGGCCGCGCCAAACGGGCATGCGCGCCTGCGCGACGGCGTCGTCCGCCGGCCGATGACCGATGCCGAAGCCGTCAATGACCACCAGGACGATGGGCTGGGGCCGGGACTCGCTCACTCTGCGCCGGCGCGCGCAGCGGCGGTCATCCCGGCGCGGGCCACGATGCCGGCCATTTCATCGACCTTGAGGCTCGCCCCACCGACCAGGGCGCCGTCTATCTCGGGTTCGGCCAGGAATTCGTCAATCGACCCGCTCGTGACACTGCCGCCGTAAAGGACGGGCACCTGGTCAGCTGCGCCAGGCATGCCGGCTGCGCCGAGTGTCTCGCGAATGACCTGGGCCATCGCCGACGCGTCGCTGCCGCGGGCCGTCATGCCAGTGCCGATCGCCCACACCGGCTCGTAGGCAATGACGAGGTCGGGCGGCAGCTCCGCCGATGCGCGCGTGATCTCGGCCAGGGTCCGCTCGAGCTGATGCCGGACCGTCGCTTCGGCCTTGCCCGCCTGGCGCTGCTCGATGTGTTCGCCCACGCACAGGATGGGCCGCAGACCGAATTCGGCGCAGCGCACGAGCTTGCGGCCGATGAGCGCATCGTCCTCGTGCTGGTCACGGCGGCGTTCAGAGTGGCCGATGATCGCCCACGTCGCGAGGCCCGCGATCATCGGCGCGGAGATCTCACCGGTATACGCGCCAAAGGGTTCGGCATGGATGTTCTGGACACCGACCGACACGCCCGTCTCGTCCAGCACGGTGGCGACTGCCTGCAGGCAAACGAAGGGTGGGCAAACAACGCGGGTCACGAGATCCACGTTCGTCGCGGCGGCGATCTCAGCCGCGAGCAGGCCCGCTTCAAATGGCGTCGTATTCATCTTCCAGTTGGCGGCGATGATTACCGGCCGCGGTGCCTGTTTGGCAGCAGCGCTCATTCAGCTCCTTCGTGCAATGCAACGCTCTCGATGACACCGAACGCCCGTTGGACCTGGCCGCGCGATAGTTCAAGGTCGGCTGCGAGCTGGCTGAACGTCGCTTCAGGTGAGCGCCGGCGCGCGACGGCGACGCGGCGGGCAGCGCGTGGCAGCCGGCGCAGTACGTTGCGCCGTTCGAGCGAATCGATGTCGGTCAACTGACGTCGCGCGGCGGCGACTGCACGGCGCAGATTGGCGTTCTCGGCGTTGACGACGCGGTTCAACTGACCAGCCACCGAACGGCCGATCACCCGCTGCTCGATTTCAAGCGGCACGGCCGATGCGCCCACACGACGCAGGAGCGCGACGATGCCCTCCGAGCTCTTCCACGTGAGGACGCCTCGGCCTCTGCGCAGTCGCACGCCGGCCGCGTCGCCGCGCTCTAATAGCCACTCCCCCACTAGGCCCGCCGCGCGCGGTGCAACCACGACCTCGAGGTGCGTGCCAGTGGGCGTGACGCTGATCGAGCCGTGGGCGAGCAGCGCGCCACGCAGCCAACAGATGCGATCGTGCTCGGCGGCCGTAGCCCAGTCGAACGCCGCTTCGCCTGCTGCGTCATCGAGGCGCACGGCCAACCGACCCAGAAGCGGTGTTCTTGCGCGCCCCGTTGCCGCAGCGCCGAGCGCCGCTCGCTCCGCCGCGCGACAGCAGCGCCGCGCGGGGTCAATCGCGGCAAGCTCCGCGCGCAGTGTCGTGGCCAGGTCGCTCATCGGGCAGCCCCGTCTGCGGCCATCGTCGCCCACGCGGTCTTGCGCCGCGCGATCGTGTGCTCGTCGTATAGCGCCAGCAGCACGGACGCGAGCTTGCGCGGGTCGTGGCGGTGCGCGTTGTCGTCGTCGACCAAGTCGCGCGCAATCAGCTGCGGTCCATTCTTGTTGCTGAGCGCGACATCGATCTTCACGGGGGCCGCGGGGTAGTTCTGTGGCTGGCGCGCCTTGAAATTGTTGTTGAGAAGCACCGCGTCGACGACGTCGGCCATGCCATGGCTCGCGAGCGCGTCGAGGTGGTCGGTCAGGCTGAACTCCTCGGTCTCGCCAACCTGGGTCGCTACGTTGCACACGAACAGCCGCGGCGCTGACGCCCGCAGAAGAGCGTCGTGGACGCCCGGCACCAGCAGTGGCGGCAGCAGGCTCGTGTACAGCGAGCCCGGCCCGATGACGATAAGCTCGGCCGCGGCGATCGCGTCCATCGCCTCAGCTGATGGCTTGGCGTCGTCAGGCGAGATCCACACCCGGCGAATGCCGCGCGCGCGCCCGATGAGCGACTGGCCGTCGATCACAGAGCCATCGATCAGAGCGGCGTGGAGCGTGACCGCCTGCCCCGATACCGGGACGACGCTGCCGCGCACCGCCAGGATTTGGTTGGACTGGCGCACGCCCTCTTCAAAATCGCCCGTCGTCGCCGTGAGCGCCGCGATCAGGAGGTTGCCGAAAGCGTGGCCGCGGTATGACGGATCGACCTCTTCGCTCAGTGGGAAGCGGTAGGACAGCAGTTTCGCCATCGCCGGTTCGCTGTCGGCGAGCGCAGCGATGCACTGGCGGATGTCACCCATCGGCGGTATTCCAAGCTCGGTCCGCAGCTGCCCCGACGAGCCGCCATCGTCGGCCACCGTGACGACCGCCGTGATGTTCGAGGTCACTTCCTTGAGGCCGCGCAACAGCGCGGACAAACCGGTGCCGCCGCCAATGGCCACGACCTTGGGACCGCGTGCGCGCAACCGGCGCTGATAGAGCACCTCGGCGAGCGGCTCCGTTGTTGCGCGGTAAGGCTCGACCAGGGCCCTCACGAGCCGCCAGCCGCCGTACAGGAACAGCGCCAGGCCCAGCGCCAGGGGCAAGGGCCAGCGCAGCTCGACCGGGAGCGCCTGCAGCGTGAGTGTCGCAATGACATCGTGCAGCGGATCGTTGCTGGGTCGGTCGCTCAGGACGAGGCGCAACAGCGCGGCGATGGCCAGAGCGATGAACAGGAGTCCGACGAACGTCAGCGCGAGCCAACGTTTGACCCCGATGCCGGGGCGTAGCCACTGCCTGATCAGCTGCGCTCGCTCGCGTCGGCGCAGCGTCGCGTCGACGCTCCTCGTATCGGTCACGAGCGCTCGAGCTCACGATGCCACACCGTGACCGGCTCGTCGTGAGCAGCACGCCAACGGGCGGCAACTTCTTCGGCGATCGCGATGGAACGATGCTGACCGCCGGTGCAACCGAAGGCGACCGTCAGCCGACTCCGACCCTCCGACTCGTAGCCCGGCAGCGTCAGCTCCAGCAAATGCTGGACGTCCTCGAGGAATCTCGGTGTCAGCGGCTGATTCAGAACAAAGTCGCGCACCGCTGCGTTGAGCCCGTTGAGCGGTCGCAGCTCGTCGCTGTAGAACGGGTTGTCCATGAAGCGCACGTCGAACACGACATCGGCCTCGAGCGGGATGCCGTGCTTGTAGGCGAACGACACCAGTTGCAGGGTGATGCCTTCGAGGTCGCTCGGCGTGCTGAGCGTGCTGGTCAGCCGCTCCCTCAGCTGGCGTCCCGACAGGTCGGAGGTGTCAACGATCACGTCGGCCTCGGCGCGGACC
>JBDTVN010000096.1:0-5339 GCA_040007155.1 Chloroflexota bacterium | reverse complement strand
GCCGATCTGCTGTGGGTGCTCGCCCGAGCCGCCGAGCAGGCCGCGGGCGCCCCTGCTACAACAGCCCGCGTCAGATGAGCAGTGGCTTTCGCCTGTCGTTTGTACTTGCCCTGCTGGCCGGAGCCCTGGTAGTCGGCTGCGGCGAAATCGGCATCAACCTCGACACCCCACCGCCGCCGTCGGGGATCAAAGGCACCGTGCTGCTCGGCCCGACGTGTCCGCTCGAGGCCAGCCCCGGCGATAACAACCCTGTGCCCTGCCTGACCCCCTATGCCGCAACCCTGGTCGTGCTCGACAACGAGGGCGTCAAGGTGGCCACGGTCACATCGGGCCCCGACGGGAGCTTCAAGGTTGATCTGCCGGCCGGTGACTATGTCGTGACGCCAGATAGCGGTTCCGACACCTACCCGATCGCCCAACCCCAGTCAGTGACGGTTGCGACCGGTGTCTACACCGATATCCAGGTCAACTACGACACCGGCATTAGATAGGAGTTGCCCTCACGGGCAATTGCGTCGACCTGAGGACTGCTACGGCGTCCCATCGTCGGGATAGTCCTTAGGCCTTCGCCACCTTAGGAACCAACGCATGAGTCCACCAACTTGTCCGGCGCGTCTGATCCACCCTTCACTATCTCGTCGGTAGGCTTCGACGGCGGATTGCCAGTCTCGTTCGGTGAGATTCGTCAGCTGACCGAGCGACCGATCCTCAACCTCATCCATCGGATAAGGCGCACAGCCGAGCTCCTCATCGAATCGTGCTGACAGGGCAACACGCGAGCCGGTCGTCTTATGGGCGCGGGAGCTGACATCTTTGGCGCGATCGGTCGGGCCGATGACGAGCCGACCATTCGGATCGAGTCGAGTTTCGACGTACCCGCATGCGACGAGCCTCGGTAGTCCATAGCTGATTTCGTGGTACGTCAACAGCGACGTATTGAGGTAGTCGGCGTCATTGAGCAACCTGTCGATGCGACGCCAGTGGCCTCGACCCTGGAGCGTGGCGGCCAAGACCCACGCATCGGAGCGGATGAGTTGGGGTTCCAGGCGAGTTGTCACCACTTCTCCCAGTGCGCGAAATCATCCGATTTGACCCAGCCGCGTTTTAGCGACCCGGAGCGGCGGTCGGGCAGTGGGTGGCCGATCGTGATGATGCCCACCGGTTGCTGGTCGGTCGGTATTCCCAACTCCTTCTTCAACTTGGTGTAGTCGGCCAATCCCAGGAAGCCTGCGGCGAGTCCCTCGTTGATCGCCGCCTGGTGCACGAGCAGGGCAGTCGCACCGATATCCATGTACCAGTAGGGGATGGGCCAATCGATCTCCGTGCCGTCGTCGTTGAGCTTGTCTGGCTCCTGGTACCGCGCGTGATAGATCGCTTCGCTGACGCACGGCACGATCAACGCCGGCGCGCGGCTGACCCACGGGTCAAAGCCGGCGGTGACGTAGTCTGGCTCTTGGGCGATTTCGGCGATGCGGCGGCGCACATCGGGATCGGTCACGATGACGAGCCGCTGGCCCTGCGAGAAGCCGGCCGATGGCGCGCGCTGGGCAGCCGCGGCGATCCGTTCCAGTGATTCACGCGACACCGCTTTTGACGAGTCGTAGTTGCGCACCATGCGCCGCTTGCGGACGACTTCGCTGAATTCCACGGCCACGAGGGTAATCCAGGGTTAGCCGCATCGGTGACACCACTATCGTCATTTGGGCGTCTACGAGACCTTGGATTGAGCGCGAGGACGGCCCGGAGTCCGTCGACGGGCGTGTTCCCTGCTCCGGGCCACGCTAAGTGCGGAGCGACATGGGGTGCCTGGGAGCCAATTTGGGCGGTCGTCAGTCGTTTAGCCCTATCGGTGACGATAGTGGTGTCGCACTGTCTACTTCGACGACGGGGACGCTCAGCGACCTCCTTGGCGGTTAGCGTTAGACTCAATCCCGACGTGGTAAGTCAGAATTCGGCGGCACGCGACACGCGGCGCCCCAGGAGCATCTTCCCCGGAACGGGCGCGGTCCACTTTTCGACGCGCGGCGAATACGGGACGCGGCTCATGGTCGAGCTGGCGCGGCATCACGGCACAGGCCCAATCAGCCTCGCCGAGATGGCCGATCACGAATCCCTGCCGCGGCCCTATCTCGAGCAGCTCGTCGTCAGCCTGCGTGAAGCGGGCCTCGTCAGGAGCACGCGCGGCGCCCACGGCGGCTATGAGCTCGGCCGCGCGCCGGGTGAAATCAAGATGGGCGAGGTGCTGCGCGCCCTCGAGGGGCCGATCGCGCCCATGGTGTGCGCCAGCGAGGATCCGGCGCACGCGAGCATCTGCGAGCGAATGGGCTTCTGCAACGTCAACGACCTGTGGCTCACCGTTCGCTCTGCGATCAGCACGGCGCTCGACTCCCTGACACTCGCCGACCTTGCCGTGCCGCGGGCACTCCACCCGTTCCACTCACGGCCCATCCCCCTGACAACAGCCCAACCAGCACTTAGCGAGTCATGACCCAGACACTCGACAATCCCGCCACGCCCGATACGAAGCAGGACGATCGCCAGCTCGTCATCAACGATCTCCATGTCGTGCCCATCGCGGACAAGAGTCGCGAAATCCTGCGCGGCATCAACCTGACCGTTCGCCAGGGCGAGGTCCACGCGATCATGGGCCGCAACGGCAGCGGCAAGACGACGCTCGCTTACGCGCTGATGGGCCACCCGGGGTACCAAGTCACTGCCGGCGAGGTCCTGTGGAAGGGTCACGACCTGCTCAAGCTCAGCCCCGACAAGCGCGCTCGGCTGGGCATGTTCCTCGCTTTCCAGTACCCCACCGCCGTCCCCGGCCTGAGTGTGGCTTCCTTCCTGCGGACCGCTCTCAATGCGCGCAGTCGGCCGCTTGACCAGCAGGTCAGCGCCAACGACTTCGATCCGTCCGATGCCATCAAGGGTGGCATCAAGATGGCCGACTACCGCAACCTCCTGCGCGAAAAGATGGCCCTGCTCAAACTCGACGACGCGTTCGCCGGTCGGTACGTGAACGAGGGCTTCAGCGGCGGCGAGAAGAAGCGCCTCGAGATGCTCCAGATGGCCATCCTCGCGCCGCAGATGGCGATCCTCGACGAGACCGACAGCGGCCTGGACATCGACGCGCTGCGCATCGTCGCCGAGGGCGTCAATGCCCAGCTCAATCCCGACCTGGGCGTCCTGCTGATCACCCACTACCAGCGCCTGCTGAACTACATCAAGCCCGACGTGGTCCACGTTCTTGCGGCAGGTCAGATTGTTGCCACTGGCGGGCGCGAACTGGCGCTGCGCCTGGAGGAGGAGGGCTACGCCCCGATTCTGGCCGAGGCTGGTCTGGAGATCCCGGACGACGAGCACGAGCCGGCCGAGCCCGCGGAGACTGCGAGCCACTGATGGCCATCGCACGCGGACTCGACCCGGTCGCAGTGCAGGCCGACTTCCCAATCTTTGAGCGCGAATTCCGCGGTCGTCGCCTGGCCTATCTCGATTCGGCCGCGACCAGTCTCAAGCCGCGCGTCGTGACTGAAGCCGTGGTCGGCTATCTCAACAACTACAGCGCGAACGTCCACCGCGGCATCTACGAGATCGGCGAGGAAGCGACCGCGGCCTACGAAGCGGCGCGTCAGAAGATCGCATCGTTCATCGGCGCCAAAGACGCGCGCGAGATCGTCATGGTCCGCAACGCGACTGAGGCAATCAACCTCGTCGCCTACGCGTGGGGCCGCAAGAACATCAACCGCGCCGACACCATCGTGACGACGGAGATGGAGCACCACTCCAACATCGTGCCGTGGCAGCTGCTCGCCCAGGAAAAGGACGCGGACCTCGAGTTCGTGACGTTCGACGAGGACGGCCGACTCTCCCAGGACTCCTACGACGTCCTGTTGCGGACCAAGCCCAAGCTGGTCACGTTCGCCGCGGTTTCGAACGGACTGGGCACGATTAACCCGGTCATGGACATGGTTCGCCGCGCCCACGAGGCGGGTGCGCTCGTCCTGATTGACGGCGCGCAGGCCGTGCCCCATCAGCCGGTCAACGTGCAGGAAATGGACTGCGACTTTTTCGTCTTCAGCGGCCACAAGTCGCTCGGCCCGCCAGGGTCCGGCGCACTCTGGGCGCGACGCGAGATCCTCGAGGACATGCCGCCCT
This sequence comes from Chloroflexota bacterium, assembly GCA_040007155.1. GTDB lineage: Bacteria > Chloroflexota > Limnocylindria > Limnocylindrales > CSP1-4 > JALYGJ01. The sequence goes on along the minus strand of JBDTVN010000096.1, from coordinate 1,187 downwards.
TCATGGCTGGCGGCGAGATGATCCGCGAGGTCCATCTGCGCCACACGACCTTCAACGCGGTGCCCTACAAGTTCGAGGCGGGTACGCCTGACGTCTCCGCCGCGATTGGCCTGGGCGCGGCGCTCGACTACCTCTCTGGTCTGGGCATGGAGGACGTGCGCGCGCACGAGCGCGAGCTCGTCGAGTACGCGTTGGCGGTGCTGCCTGAGCGGGTGAAGAGCATTCGCATCCATGGCACCAAATCAGCGAGCGAGCGCGCCGGGGTAATCACCTTCAACCTGGCCGACGCACACCCGCATGACGTCGCCACACTGCTCGACCGCGAGGCCATCTCGATCCGCGCGGGCCATCACTGCACGATGCCGCTCCATCACCGCCTGGGCGAGGAAGCCAGCGCCCGCGCATCCTTCTACGTCTACACCGACCGCGACGACATCGACCGCCTTGCTGAGGCGCTCCAAAAGGTCGAGCGCCTTTTCGCGCGAAACTAGGCAGCTGATGGACGACCTGTACCGCGACGAGATCCTTGAGCACTACCGCAACCCGCACAACTTCGGCACGCTCGACGAGCCGACGCTGGTCAAGGAAGGCTCGAACCCGCTGTGTGGCGACCGGATCACGCTGATGCTGACCATTAGCGACGACGGCACCGTCGAGGACGTGACCTTCACCGGCCGCGGCTGCGCGATCAGCCAGGCGTCGGCGAGCATGCTGACCGACGAGATCAAGGGCAAGCCACTCAGCGAAGTGGCCAACACCGGTCGCCAGAACGTGCTCGACAACCTGGGCATCGAGATCAGCCCTGCGCGCATGAAGTGCGCGATGCTTTCGCTCGAGACGTTGAGGTCGGCCGTCTCCGACCGCGTCGCGTGGCAGGGCAACACGGATGACGAATAGCCCGGTCCGAGAGGTTCTGCCGGCAGAGGCCGTGCAACTGGTAGACGCGGGCGCAGTTCTGCTCGACACACGCGAGCAGCACGAGTGGAATGCGGGCTATCTGCACGGTGCGACGCTCCTGCCGCCGGCCGACGTCGCTGCTCGTATCGCGTCGCTTGCCCCGGACAAGGACAAGACCGTCGTCCTCTACTGCCGCAGCGGCGCGCGCTCATTGAACGCGGCCTTCCTCATGGCCCAGATGGGCTACACCGACGTCGTCTCGATGGCCGGCGGGATCATCCGCTGGCGCG
>JBDTVN010000095.1:0-5362 GCA_040007155.1 Chloroflexota bacterium | reverse complement strand
CGATTTTCATCGTGAACGAGCCGGCGCGCATTGGTGCGGGCGGCTGGAAGTTCACCGGCGCGTTCACGCTAGCCGCGTGGCAGGAGGGCGCGTTCTTCCGCTTCGAGCTGACCATGCCCAAAGGCACCTGGACGATCACGCTGACGCGCGAGTCCTGAAGGGGGTCAGGCGCTCCCCGATTTGCGGGCGCGAATGGCGGCGCTGAGCTTGGGCACGATCTCGAAAAGGTCACCGACCACGAACAGGTCGGCGAACTCGGCGATGGGGGCGTCGGCGTCGCGGTTGATGGCGATGATCGTGTTGGCGGTCTGGACCCCGACCTTGTGCTGAATGGCGCCACTGATGCCGCACGCGATGTACAGCGCAGGCGTGACGATCTTGCCGGTCTGGCCGATTTGCTGGCCGTACGACACCCAACCGGAATCGACGACGGCTCTGGTCGCGCCCACGGCACCACCTAGCGCCGTGGCCAGTTCTTCGATGATCTTCAGGCCGTCGGGGGAGCCAACGCCGCGCCCCGCGCCAACGATGATCCGCGCCTCTTCGATGGGCGCGGCGGCACCTGACTCCTCGACCGAGCCAGTGACCTTCACGGCGGGAAGCTCGTCAGCCACCGTGACGCTGACCTGCTCAACGCTGCCCGGCGCGGACGCCTGTTCCGCCGCGACTGAAGCCAGCCGGACAATGACCATGCCGCGCGTGCCGGCAAAGGTGCTGTGCGTGACCAGCTTGCCTCCAAAGGTGCTCATCTCGACGTTGGGGGCCGTGTCTGCCCAGGCCACGCCGGCGCCATTGGCGAGCAGCGGTAAATCGGTCAGGCCGAGCAGCATGCCCGCGATGTCCTTGCCGTCATTGGAGGCACCGACCAACAGGAAGGCGGGCTGTCGTTCGGCGACCAGCGCCGCAACCCGGGGCGCGACGACCGCGCTGACCGGCAAACCGGTAGTGTCCGCGTCCACCGCGAGGACGCCTGGTCCGTATGCGGCGGCAGCCGCAGCGGCGCCGCTTGCACCAGCGCCCACCAGGACTGTCCGTGCCTCTGTCCCGCTCCGCTCGGCAAGGGTGCGCGCCAGCGTGGCCAGCTCGAGCGTGAGCTTAGTCGGCTGCCCGTCAGCGATCTCGCCGATCGCCCAGATCTGACCGGCCATCAGATGAGCCGCCGGCTGCTGAGGAACTCGACCACCTTGGCGACAGCTTCATCGGGCGCCTCGCGCACGAAGGTCGCGCCGGCGCGCTCAGGCGGCTTGGCCGAGTCCAGGGTTTTCGTCGTGGCTGCGTCCGCGCCAACGGTTTCTGGCGCCAGGCCGAGGTCGGCCAGGGTGCACGTCTCAACCTGCTTGGCACGCGCCTGCATGATTCCGCGCAACGATGGGTAGCGCGGCGCCCCCAGCAGCTGCGTGCCCATGACCACGGCCGGCGTGGGCGCCTCGAGGATGTCGTAGCCAGTGGAGTTGAAGCGGTGAATGCGCACCCCGCCTGAGTCGGTCGGCTCGATCTCGCTGGCGTATGACAGGTACGGCAGGTTGAGTCGGACAGCCAGTGCCGCGCCCAGAACACCGCCCTGGCCATCGGAGGTGTCCGCGCCGGCAAAGACGAGGTCCCACGGCTCCATCTTCTTAAGCGCGGCAGCCAGGACGTCGAGCGTCGCGCGCATGTCCGAGCCGCGCAGGGCGTCGTCGGTCACCTGGACGGCACGCGCGGTGCCCATCGCCAGGGCCTTACGGATCGGCTCCATCGCGCCCGCCGGCCCCACCGTCAGGGTGACGACCTCGCCACCGTGCGCCTCGGTCAGCTTGAGTGCCTTTTCGAGCAGGTACTCGTCGTTGCCGTTCGCCTCGAGCTGGACCGTTCGGTCGGTCATGAAGTTCGAATCAAGGCGCTCGGTGCCGACGACGGGCACGGCTTTGAGCAAAACGACGATGTTCATGGGCAATTCGGAGGTTACAGGCTGGCCAGAAGATCGCGGGCGATGATCAATCGCTGGATCTGCTGCGTGCCCTCGTACAGCTGGGTGATCTTGGCGTCGCGCATCATCCGCTCGACGGGATATTCGGTCGTGTAGCCATAGCCGCCCAGCACCTGGACCGCATCGGTCGTCACGGCCATCGCCGTGTCGCCCGCAAAAAGCTTGCACATGCTCGCCCAGCGTTGCGCGTGAGGGTCGTCCTTCTCGATGTGCTCCGCCGCGGTCCACAGCAGCTGGCGGGCGGCCTCAGTGCGCGTGGCCATGTCAGCCAGCATCGCGCCGATCATCTGGTGCGCGCCGATTGGCTTGCCGAACTGCTTGCGCTGGCCCGCGTACTTGACCGCGATGTCCGTCGCTCCCTGGGCGATGCCGACCGCCTGGGCGCCGATGCCCGGCCGACTGCGTTCGAACGTCTTCATCGCCAGCATCCAGCCGTCGCCGACCTCGCCCACGCGATTGGCGTCGCTGACGCTGGCGTTCTGAAAGGCGAGCTCCGCAGTTGTCGAACCGCGGATGCCCATCTTGTGTTCGACCCGGGGGCTCGAGAACCCCGCGGTGCCCTTCTCAACGTAGAAGCAGGTCATGTGCCGCTTGTCCTTGACCGCCTCCGCGCTACTGTCCGTCACTGCGAAGACGGCCACGATGTTTGCGACATCACCCTGGCTGATGAAGCGCTTCTCGCCATTAAGGATCCAGCCATCACCGTCGCGCTTAGCGGTCGTGCGCGCGCTGGCTGCGTCGGATCCGGCGCCAGCTTCCGTGAGGGCAAAGGCGCTAAGGATCTTGCCCTGCGCAAGGTCGGGGACCCAGCGCTTCTTCTGGTCCTCAGTGCCCGCGTGGAGCAGCGCCAGAGAGCCCAGCTCCTGCACGGCGGGGATCAGGCCGCAGCTGGCATCGACACGGCTGATCTCCTCGATGACGACGAGGATGGAGACCATGTCGCCACCCAGCCCGCCGTACTCGACGGGAAACGGCAGAGCCAAGATGTCGTGCTGCGCCAGCAGCTCGACGATGTCGTGCGGAAACTCGCCGCTCGCATCGATCTCCGCAGCGCGCGGTGCGATCTTGGCCTCGGCCAGCTCGCGCACGGCGTCGCGCAGGGCTCGCTGCTCGTCGTTGAGAACGGTCATCGACCCGATGCTAACGGAGAGTCGGTCCCTACCATTTCGGCCGTGGCGCAGTGGCATTTCATCATCCGGGCCCAACCGACGATGCCGGCGCTCGCCTGGGTCGCCGCGGTGCGGCCCGGTGAGGTCAGCGTCGACTGCGGCACGTCCGTCAGGACCTTCGACAACGGTTTGGTCGAAGGCACGTGGGTAGGGCCGGCCGACCCGGCGCTACTGCCGGATTCGACGACAGTCTTTGGCAGCGGGCTGGTGCAGCGCGACGGCGCGCTCATCGCGATTCCGGCGAGTCACCACCTCGAATGCATCTACTTCGCGCGGTTGGCCGACGTATTGGTCGTCTCGAATTCGCTGCCCGGCCTGATGACCGCCGCCGGTCTCCAGCTCGAGCGTGGGGTGAACTACTCCGACGTCTTCCACGAGATGTGCGAGGGGTGTTGGCTTATCGACGACGTTGCGCCGGGCGGTCTGCAGCTGCGCCACCAGCACTCGCTCATCCCGACAACGACCGTGCCGATCACTGCCTGGCACGTCGAGAACCTGGTCATCGAGCCCGATCTCCGGGTTCGCGCGGAGCGCAGGCCGCGCGAAACCGCGTGGCACTCCTTCGCTGAGTTCAATGAGCGCATAACGCGAGCGGCTGAGTCGCTTCTGGCCAACGGACATCGGCCGTCCGTCGTGGCACTCTCTGGCGGGTACGACAGCGCGGCCGTCGCTGCGATCGTGGCGCGTGTCGGTGTTAGACGCGCCGCTGGCTTCACGAACGCGCGGCCCGCGGCCAACACAGACGATGTGACCGACAGCGGCGCAGATATCGCGGCCGCGCTGGGCATGGAGTTCGTCGGCGTCGACCGGCTTGCCTACAAGAACCGCACCGATCTCGCGGAGGCCGACTTCCTCGCGACAGGCATGCCTGGCGAAGAAATGATCTTCCTTGGGATCGAACCCGAGACGCGCGGCGGTTTGTTGTTCAACGGCTATTGGGCGGGCACTGAGTGGGCTGAGGCAACGCGCAATTCCTGGCGCAACGTCGCGCCGATTACGACCTCAGGCGCGGGTATTGGCGAGTACCGCTTAAAGGCCGACTTCGCGTGGGTGCCGCTGCCCGTCTTTGGCGCAATACGAACAGAGGACGCCCCGAGCCTGCTGGATCTGCCCGAGATGGACCCGTATCGCGTCGGCGGCAATTACGACCGGCCAGTCGCGCGACGTTTGATCGAGGAAGCTGGACTGAAGCGCGGCACATTCGCGACGGCGAAGAGAGCGGTCAATGTTCTGCCGGCACGCGACGGACCCGACGTGTTCTCAACGGCCGCGCGCGAGTCGATCGCCCAATTTGCCGCGGCCAACGGTGAGACGCTCGACTGGCATCGCCGACGGCCGTTCTCGCGCTACGAGCGTGCGCTCGCGCGCGCGGCGCAGCGGCTTGGCCTACGGGCGCTGGCTGGACCATTGGAGCTACGCCAGGAGCGCCTGATTCACTTCGAGCCCACGTTCGGCAACCTGGTGTTGCGCTGGGCGGTGAGCATCGTGTCCGCGCGCTACGCAGCAGTCCAGCGCGCTTACTGAACTACGGGGAGGCTCCGACCGTTTGAGCCCGGCGCGGGAAGACCCGCGGCGAATATCTCGGCGATGTCCTGGACCACGACGCCCTCGCCGCGCGCGCCCGAGTCGGCGACGCCGTCGCGCATCATGACCAGGCAGAACGGGCACGCCGTGGCGACCGCGTCTGCGCCGGTGGCCAGGGCCTGATTGGTTCGCTCGGCGTTAATTCGAGTGCCGCGCTTCTCTTCCATCCACATGCGGCCGCCGCCGGCGCCGCAACAGAAGGTCTGCTTGCCGTTCTTCTCCATCTCGACAAGTTCCATGCCAGGCACGGCCTTCAACACATCTCGCGTTTCGTTGATGACGCCGTTGTAGCGCGTCAGGTAGCACGCGTCGTGCAAGGTGACGCTGCCCTCGCGCCGCGCGTCGACACGCAGCCGACCCTCCTCGATCAGGCGCGCCAGGTACTGCGAGTGGTGCACGACATCGAAGTGGCCGCCCAGTTGGCCGTACTCGTTGCCGATCGAGTTGAAGCAATGCGGGCACGCGGTCAGGATCTGCTTGGGCTTGTAGCGGTTGAGCGTCTCGACGTTGGCGGTGGCGAGCATCTGGAAGACGTAGTCGTTGCCCATGCGGCGCGCCGGGTCGCCGGTGCACGACTCTTCCTGGCCCAGCACCGCGTACTTCACTCCGGCGGCGTTCAAGCATGCGACGACCGCCCGGGCGA
>JBDTVN010000094.1:0-5378 GCA_040007155.1 Chloroflexota bacterium | reverse complement strand
ACGGTCGCTGAATCCGACGTGAGCCGGGTGGCGATGTACACCGGGATGACGCTCAACAGGATCGCGGCGAGGCCGGCCACGTTGACCAGCGCGACCTGGTTGGCGAGCCGGAAGCTCTCCAGGATCCAGATGGGCAGAGTCTTGACGCCGCCCGCGACGAAGAAGGTGACGATGACCTCATCGAATGACAGCGCGAACGCCAGGAGTGCGCCCGCGAGGACGGCGGTGCGCATCTGTGGGAAGGTCACGTGGCGGAAGGTCTGGAACGGGTCTGCGCCCAGGTCGGCCGACGCCTCCTCGAGCGTGGCGCTGACGCGGCGCAGGCGCGCGACAACGTTGTTGTAGACGAGGACGACACAGAACGTTGCGTGGCCGACCACTATGGCAAAGAAGCCGAGCGGCAGGTCCGTCGTGGCAAATGTCGTCGAAAGAGCCATGCCGGTGACAACGCCGGGCAGCGAAATCGGCAGGACAAGCATGAAGGAGACGCTGTCGCGACCGAAGAAGCGGTGCCGCGAGACTGCCAGCGCGGCAAGCGATCCCAGCACCATCGCGATCAATGTCGCGGACAGGGCCACGCCGACCGACGTCGTGAAAGCCTTTATGAGCCCGGTGTTGGCCAGCGCGTCGGACGCCCATTGCAGCGTGAAGCCGGTCGGCGGCCAGACCTGAGTGCCGCTCTTGTTGAACGCGTACGCGATAACCATCGATAGCGGCAGGTACATGAAGAGCAGCACGGCGACGGTCGCCGCGAGCAGGCCCAGCCGGCCGACTCGACCTGTCATGCCAGTGACCTCACAGTGCTTCGAAGGCGCCCAGGCGCCGCGCGATGAGGAGGTACGCCACGATGATCGCGAGCGGCACGAAGGCTTCCGCTGCGGCGAGGGGCAGGTTGGGGACGCCGAAGTCGGCCAGGATCAGGTTGCCGATGAACTGCTTGCCGCTGGCTATCTGGTTCGGCGTGATGTAGTCACCCAGGGTCAGGCTGAACGTGAAGATCGAGCCCGCCACCAGCGCCGGGAACGTGAGCGGCAGGATGATGCGCCGAAAGGTCGTGACGGCCCGCGCGCCCAGATCCGACGACGCTTCGATGAGCGACGAGGGAATCCGTTCGAGCCCGGCGAAGAGCGGCAGGATCATGTACGGCAGCCATAGGTAGGTGAAGACGAGCCACAGGCCGATTTCACCAAAGCCCGGGCCTTTGATGCCGAGCGGCGAGAGCGCCCAGTTGAGAACGCCGGCCTCACTCAGGATCAGCTTCCACGAATAGATCTTGATGAGGTAGCTCGCCCAGAGCGGCATCAACACGGCTACGACCAAAGCGCCGCGAACTCGCGGCGATGCGACACGCGCCATGTAATAGGCAATCGGGAAGGCAATGACCGCGCACGTCAGCGTCACCGCAATGGCCATGCCGATGGTGCGCAGCGTGACCGAGATGAACACTGGCCGGCCAAGATCGACAAAATTTTCGAGCGTGAACTCCCGGATCACATGTCCGGTGAACGTGTCGCGCTGCCAGAACGCGTTCAGGAAGAGGATTGCCAGGGATCCGAAGTAGATCAGGACAAGTGCCAGCAGCGGCAGCCCCAGGAGCAGCGCGAGGCGCAGCCGCGGCCTGCCTTCAAGGCTGGTTGCCAGACCGCGCAGGAACGATCGTTGTGGAGCCCGCTCAGCGTTCGTCACGCCGCCTGCTCGCGCATCAGAAATGCAGTGGCCCGAGCCGAATGTTCGACCCGGGCCACGTCAGTCAGGCGCTCAGCCCTTGAGCGTCGTCCACGCGGACGACCAAGCGTCGAAGTCCTTGCATTGAACGTCCGTTCGGCCGTCGACGCAGGTGGCTTCAGGTGTCTGCCAGTAGTGGATGTTGGTCCAGAACGGATCGTTATCTGCGGCATGGAAGATGTCGCAGTGCGTCGCGTCGCTGAAGCCATCGGCGCTGGCGATGAAGTCGCACGCCTTGCTGTTGCCCGGCGCCTCGCCGAACCAGTAAGCGATGCTGCCGTTCACCTTTGGTGAAGCCACGTAGTCGAGCCACTTGTAGGCACAATTGATGTGCTGCGTGTGGCTGTTAACCATCCACGTGTCGGACCAACCCGTCGCACCCTCTTCGGGATTGACGATGCCGACCGCCACGGGCGGGTCCTCGGCCTGGAGCAGGTTGGCGATCACCTGCCAGGTCGTGCCCAGATCCACGTCGCCGTTGCGGAACGAGTCCATCTGCGCGACGTAGTCCGTCCAGTAGGTCTTGACGTGCGGTCGCTGCGCGGTTAGCAAGTCGATGGCCGCCTGGAACTGGGTGTCATCGAGAGCGTAGGGATTGGTGATGTGCAGCTCTGGCTTGGTGTTCATCAGCTCGACCGCGGCGTCGGCGATGTACACCGCCGCGTCGTAGACCGACAGGTTCAGGGTGGTGTCCGGGTTGAACATCTCCTGGTCCCAGCGGGTCTGGTCGGAAGCCTTATCCGTGCGCCACATCAGTTGATTGGCGCCCCGGCCGTGGGGGATGCCGTAGTGGACACCGTCGAAGGTGTTGTACGGCTGATCCTTCAGAGACGAGTAAATATCGGCGTAGTTGGGCACGAGCTCGACGTTGATCGGCTGGACGTAGCCCGCCAGCGCCAGACGCTTGCTTGCGTCGCCCGAGGCTGAGATGACGTCGTACTGATCGGGGTTGGTGGTGAACAGGCTGAACGCTTCGTCCGACGTGCCAAAGCTCTGGAACGTGACCTGGCAGCCCGTCTGCTCCTGGAATGGGTGGACCCAGTCGTAGTTCGCGTCGGTCGAGCCATCCTCGACATAGCCGGGCCAGTTCAGGATCGTGAGCGCGCCCTCACCCTCGCCGACAGACGTCGGGAGCGTGGGACCGGTCGGAGCCGGGGTCGGAGCCGGTGTTCCTGGCGCGGTCGGCGCCGGGGTCACATTTGCCGTTGGAGCCGCACTGGGTGAAGCGGCCGGGCCGGCGCATGCGGTGGCGACGAGCGCCAGCACTGCGACAAGACCCAACGTGCGTCGAGTTGCCAAGATCTGTCCTCCTCTTCGACCCCCCGATCGTGACTCCGAAGCTGGTCTCCGGAGCTGCTTACTGCACCGCCGCGTGGGCGTCGGCGCTGAGTGCCAGATTATGAAGCCGCTTCCACGTGAGGCGCACCTTTTTGCCTTCGAGTGCGAGCGCCTCACTGGACGTACGAGCGAGATTTTGCTGCTCGACTACGAGCGTAGCGCCAGCGTCGAGATCGACTATGAAGCGGGTGTCGGGGCCCAGGTAGACCACCTTGCTGATGGTTCCAAGGGCTGATGTTTCATCGGCGCCGGGCTGATCGTCGGGCTCGGTCAGGCGGATCTTCTCGGGGCGCACGGTGAATGTCTCGTTGCGCCCCTGGATCGCTTCTGCCGCCGCGCCAGTGATGAGATTCGAGGTACCGACAAATCCGGCGACGAACTGCGTCGCGGGCTTCTCGTACACCTCCGCCGGGCTGCCGACCTGCTCGATGCGGCCCTTGTTGAAGACGGCCATGCGGTCGGACATGGTCAGCGCCTCGCCCTGGTCGTGGGTCACGTAGATAAAGGTGATGCCGACCTGTTGCTGGATGCCTTTCAGCTCGATCTGCATATCTTCACGGAGGCGCAAATCGAGAGCGCCGAGCGGCTCGTCGAGCAGCAGCACTCTGGGCCGGTTCACGAGCGCGCGCGCGAGGGCCACGCGCTGGCGCTGGCCGCCGGAGAGCTGAGTTGGGCGGCGCGTCTCGAACCCCTCGAGGCGGACCATACGCAGCGCTTCGGCGACACGCTCTGTGCGCTTCGTGCTGTCGACCTTCTTGATCATGAGGCCATAGGCGACGTTGTCGCCGACCGACATGTGCGGGAACAGCGCGTAGTCCTGGAAAACGGTGTTGACGTCGCGCTCGAACGGCGGGGTCTTGGTCACGTCCTTGCCGTGCAGCAGGACGCGGCCGCTGGTGGGCAGCTCGAAGCCAGCGATCATGCGCAGGGTCGTTGTCTTGCCGCTGCCCGACGGACCGAGCATCGAGAAGAATTCGCCGTCCCTGACGTCGAGCTCAATGTCGTCTACGGCCACGACGTCACCGAAGCGCTTACCGAGGTGGTCGAGTCGAACCGCGCTTTCGGTAGATACGGCCAATCTGTCTCCGACGATCCTGGTTGTGGCCGAATCGGGCCGATGTGCGGCGCGCTACCCCTCAGTCGCGAGCGTGGGCCGACTATCAGTGCGGGCGCTGCCCGGTGTCAACCCGTTACTTGTCGATCGCGAAGGCCACGCTGACGCTCACGGTGATCTCCTGGCTGCCCGCCTCGACCGGGGTATCCGCGGCTTCAGCCTTGAATGCCATGGCGCGCGGCATGGGATATGGCGGCGGTCCCGCGTCACCGCCCTCGCTCACGCCGACGACGGCGCCCAGCTTGACTCCGGCCGCAGCCGCGATCGTGGTTGCGCGGCGCCTGGCATCAGCCAGCGCGGCCTTGCGTGCCTCGTCTTCGGCCGCGCTCGGGTCGGCAACGGTGAAGTCGAGCCCGTCCAGGCTGGTCGCGCCGGCACCAAGTGCGGCGTCAATCAGCGTCCCAGCAAGTGCCAGGTCGCGCACCGTCACGCTGACCGAGTTGGCGGCCTGGTAGCCGGTGACGCGCGGCCCCGTGTCTGACGAGTAGTCGGTTACCGGGCTGAGCGACAGCAGCGCCGTGCGCAGGTCGCGCTTGGCCACGCCTTTGGCGCCGAGCGCCTCAAGCACCGCCGTCATGAGCACGGCGGTCGATTCGCGTGCGGCGCCAGCGGTCTGGCGCACGACCAGCACGCCCAGGCGCAGCGTGGCGATGTCGGGCTCGACGAGGACGCGCCCGGTGCCCGGGACGACGATGGTCCGCGTCGTGTCGGTCGAATCGATTGGGTGCATTGGCTGATCGTAGCCGCGGCTGATCGTGGCCGGGGCAGATCGTGGCCGGGGCTGGTCGGCCCTATGCGGGTTCGTGTGAGCGGGGCACGCCTGTTCGGGCGGTTTGGCTGGTTGATCGTGCTAGGACGAGCAACGCGCCGCCCAACACGACCACCGCCAGGCCGCCGGTGGCGACTGTGCCGCCCAGCCGACACCAAGCGGGAGAACGAGCGGGCCGAGCGACCAGCCCGCCGGCGTGGCGCCACCGATAACGATCTGGGCGACGGCAATCACACACGCGGCGTTGAACCACCCGATGCCGGCGACGAGTGGCGGCAGACCGTGGCGTCAACGAGATCGCGCTCACGTCCCCTCCCGATCGAGTCACGTCACTGTCGTTGCCTGGTCACGCCTGTGCTGCTTCGCGAACCACGAGGATGGATGCCGGGCTGGCGTGCATGAGGTTGCGGGCGACACTTCCGAGGAACAGTC
>JBDTVN010000093.1:0-5383 GCA_040007155.1 Chloroflexota bacterium | reverse complement strand
GCGTGGAGAAGATCTGCGAGAACGGCGACTGGCACCACGCGATCAGCAACTGCGATCCGCTCGAGTATGTGGCGTCGATGTTCAGCGAGGCCATGCCCGTCCTGTCGGCCGAAAAGTTGCTCGACCTGCAGGTGCCGCGCCGCGCGGAATACATCCGCGTCCTGTGCTGGGAGCTCAATCGAATCGCCAGCCACGGTCTGTTCATGGGCTGGCTGGCGCTCGATCTAGGCGGTCTGACACCGCTGCTGTACGGCTTCATCGAGCGCGACACCATCGTCGAGATGCTCGCCGCGCTCACCGGGCAGCGCATGCTCTTCAACTACCTGCGCATCGGCGGCGTGAACCGCGACCTCAACCACGACTTCCTGTCCCGATTGGGCGACTGGATGAGCAAAGCCGCGATCGAACTCGAGAACGAGACGCGGTTGCTCAACGAGAACGAGATCTTCGTCCGCCGCACCAAGGGCCTGGGCGTGCTCACGCGCGAGGACGCGCTGCGGCTGACCGTCACCGGACCCAACATCCGTGCCACCGGCGTGCCCTACGACGTTCGCCGCGCCCATCCGTACAGCGTCTATCCGGAGCTCGATTTCGACATTCCGACGCGCATGGAGGGCGACTCCTATGCGCGTTACATGATCCATGTCGACGAGATCCGCGAGAGCATCCGGATCATCGACCAGGTGCTCCACGAGATGCCGGACGGGCCGATCATGGCCAAGATCCCGCGGCTGATCCGCATCCCGCCCGGCCGCGCATTCATTTCAGTCGAAAGCCCGCGCGGCCAGTACTCGTGCTACGCCATGAGCGATGGCTCCGACCAACCGTTCCGGCTGCGCATTCACGACCCGTCGTACTTCACGCTCCAGGCAGTCGGTGCGCTGATGCCGGGCAACCTGCTGGCCGACACGATGGCCGTCATGGCCAGCCTCGACCCGGTCATGGGCGGGGTCGATAAGTGATCGCAAGCGACAACCAATGATCGGCTCCTACAGCCAATTCCTGGGGCTGCGCCGTGCCTGGGGACGCATGTCCCTCGCGGGCAAGGTCATCCTGCCGCTGTTCCTCGCAATGGTGCTGCTGACCGTGCTGCTTCTCGCCGGCTGGCAGCTCGGCCTGATCCCGCGTCTGCTCGACCTGGGTGGCGAGCTCGTCCGTTCCAACATCGACATCTTCCGCTTCCTCATCGCCGCGACCATCATCCTGCTCATCACGGTGCCGGTGGCCTTCGTGATCATCTTCATGGAGATGAAGGTCATCGCCTTCCTGGCGGGGCGCATCGGTCCCAACCGCATCGGTCCGTGGGGAACGCTGAGCTCCGTCTTCCACGGCCTCAAGGTGTTGGCCAAGGAGGACTTCACACCGACGGGCGCGGATGCGGCGATCTTCACCGTCGCGCCCATCATCACCTACCTCTCAAGCGTCCTGACGCTGCTCGTCATCCCGTTTGCGCCGGGTCTGGTCGGTCTCGACATGAACATCGGCCTGCTCTACTTCTTCGCCGTGTCGGGCTTGACCGTGGTCGGTTTGCTGACAGCGGGTTGGTCGAGCTTCAACAAGTACTCGTTGATAGGTGGTCTGCGCGCCGCGGCGCAGATCGTGTCGTATGAGCTGCCATTGCTGCTCGCGCCGGTCGGCATCATCATGCTTGCCGGCACTCTGTCGCTGAACCAGATCGTGCTCAAGCAATCCGGCTGGTTCTGGGATTGGTACGTCTTCCAGCAGCCGCTCGCGTTCATCGTCTTCTTCATTGCCGCGACCGCTGAAGGCAACCGGACGCCCTTCGACCTGACCGAAGCGGACAGCGAGATCGTGGCCGGCTTTGCGACCGAGTACAGCGGCATGCGCTTTGGCTTCTTCTTCTTCGCCGAGTACGTGAACGTCTTCATTCTTTCGGCGCTCACGGTCGTGTTGTTCTTCGGCGGCTGGAATGCGCCGATCGACCCCAAGCCCATCCTCGATTTCCTACACATCGGCTCGCTGACGCCGAACATCGACATCTCGAGCATCGGCATCTGGCTGCTGTGGATCCTCGCCTTCGGGATACCCATCATCCTGTTGCTCATAGCCCTGCCGCTGTGGATGCTCAAGAGCGGCTGGTCCTTCGTGAAGTCGCTGATCGTCGCTTTCGTGCTGTTCAACGTGCTCGCGGTGGGCGCCTTCCTTATCTGGGCCTTCCTGTCGTTCGAGGTGGTCGTCGGCCTGTTCTGGTTCTTGGTCAAGACGTTTACCTTCGTCTTCATCTTTGTGTGGATGCGCGGCACCCTGCCGCGCGTGCGCATCGACCAGCTGATGGGCTTCGCCTGGAAGTGGCTGGTCGAGATCGCGCTGCTCAACGTGTTCGTGACCGCGGGCGCCATCCTGCTGGTCCAGGAGCTCGCACGGAGATGAGCGTCCTAAGCAGGATCCCGGGCTGGGGCATGGCCAAGGGCATGGCCTACACGTTCAAGCGCCTCGTGCAGCCCAAGGTCACCATCCAGTACCCGGACGAGCGCCAGGACATCTCGCCCCATCACCGCGGCCGCCTGGTTTTGCTCTACGACGAGCGCGGCAATCTCAAGTGCGAGACCTGTTTCCAGTGCGCCATGGCCTGCCCGATCGAGATCATCGACATGGGCGGCGTCGACACCAAGAGCCGAATGCACGTCCACTGGGGTCCGGCCGAGCAGTACGCCGAACGGCGCGAGGAGTCCGCGCTCCGCCGATCAGGTCGCCCGGTTGCCGACAAGGTGTTCGCAGCCTGGCTGCCGATCGACCTCGGGCCGCTCGAGCGCATTCTGGCCGCCAACGACTACGACCCCCACCGACTGCTGGCGATCCTCAATGAAACGCAATCGACTTACGGCCACCTGCCGGTTGCCGCGCTACAGCACATCAGCCACTCGACTGGCGCCTGGTACAGCGAGATCTACGGCATCGCGACGTCCTATCCGCACCTCGTGTTCGAGCCGGGCCGAGTGGCGCAGATCGGCCTATGCCGCTGCGCGGCATGTGCGCTGGCCGGTGGCGGCAAAGTGCGCGACGCGCTCGTCGAGGCGCTCGGCGTCGACGTCGGCGGCGTGACCGCTGATGGCGCGGTGCGCCTGGTCGCGGCTGATTGCGGCGGCGATAACGGGGGCGAGCCGCTGGTCACGCTCGACGGCCAGCGCCAGCCGGGCATGACTGCGCCAAAGGCCAAGGCACTGGCCGAAAAGCTGCGTGCCAAGCAGACCAAGCCTGCCGCCGCATGAAGATGCTCGCCACGCCCAAAGGCGTGCCCCAGATCCTGACCGGGCGGTTCGGCAAGTACGACCCCGACGGTCCGCTGGACGCTGCCGAAAAGGCCGGTGCGTGGGCCGCCTGGAAGAAGACGGTGCCGTCGCTGAGCTCGGCCCAGGTCATCCGGACCGTGTCCGACGCCGGCCTGCGCGGCCGCGGGGGCGCGGGCTATCCAGCCGCGAACAAGTGGCGTGATGCCGCCGCGGTTGACGCCGACCGGCGCTATGTCGTGGCCAACGGCTTCGAGGCCGATCCGGGCGCGATGGTCGACCGCACGCTCATGGAAAACGATCCTCACGCGATCGTCGAGGGCGTCGCGCTCGCCGCGTTCGCCAGTGGCGCGACTCACGCGTACATCTGTGTCCGGGCCAACCTCGCTATCTCGCTCCGTCGCCTGACCGCGGCCGTGCGCATGGCCGAGGAGGCCGGCTACATCGGCAGCAACGCGCTCAACGCCGGCCTCGACATCCACATCGAGGTAGTGCCCATCGAAGGCGGCATGGTCGTGGGCGAGGAGACGGTCCTACTCCACGCGATCGAGAACAAGCGCGCCCAGCCAGATCAGCGCCCGCCATATCCGTCCGCGCGCGGCCTGTGGGACCGGCCGACCGTCGTGAACAACGTGGCCACGCTCGCCGCTGTGCCGTGGATCATGGTCAACGGCTCTGGCGCATTCGCCGCAGTCGGGGATCCGACTTATCCCGGCACGGGCCTGGTCCAGTTCGCCGGTGCTTTCAAGCAGCCCGGCATCGCCGAAGTGCCGTTGGGCATGAGCGTCCGCAAGCTGATTGACATGGCTGAGCCGCTGCCCAAGCTGAAGGCCGTGCTTGTCGGTGGCCCCAACGGCGGCTTCCTCTCGCCCGACGAGCTCGACACGCTCTACACACCAGAAGGGCTGATCGCCCAGGGGGCAATGCTCGGGTCAGGCTCGGTCCTGGCTGTCGGGCCAGATACGTGCCTGGTCGAAATGGCGACCACACTGGAGCGCTTCCTGTCCGAGGAGGCGTGCGGCAAGACGATCCCGTGCCGCATCGGCCTGCGCCGGCTGTACGAGATCGGCGCGAGGGCGACGACCGGCCTCGCCCGGCCGAGCGATGCCAAGAACCTCGTCGATCTGGGCAACGACGTTCGCGCCGCGGCGCTGTGCGGCCTCGAGTACTGCGCGCCCAACCTTTTCCTGACCGGAATGCGCTTCTTCGCAGACGAATTCAACGATCACCTGGCCAAAGGCACATGCCCGGCCGGTGTCTGCAATCCTGTGCGCGTGTCCCAGACGGTGACGGCATGACCGAAACGCTGCCCCGCATCTACGACGACGCGCCCGACGCGCCGGTCGAGCGCCTGCTCGAGACGCAGTCGCCGCAGCGCCGGCTGTCCGCGCCCTCGTTCACGGTCGAGGTTGACGGCAAGCAGTTCACCGGCCGCGAAGGCCAGACGATCCTCGAGATCTGCCGCGACAACGGCATCGACGTGCCGACGCTGTGCTACGAGCCCAAGCTGCCCGGCTTTGGCGCGTGCCGCATGTGCGTCGTCGACGTCGAGGGCGAGGAGAACCCGCCCATCTCGTGCTCGCGCGCGGCCGAGCCCAACATGAAGATCCAGACGCAGACCCCGCGGCTGCGCGAGATCCGCAAGACCAACCTCGAGCTGATCTTCTCCGACCACAACGCCTACTGCCTGCCGCCGTGCCAGAACAAGTGCCCCAGCCACATCGACATCCCGGGCTTTCTCAAGGCCAACACTGAGGGCAACTTCGCCGAGTCGGCGCGCATCTTCAAGCGCACAATTCCGTTCCCCAGCGTCCTTGGTCGCGTGTGCCCAGCGCCGTGCGAAGAGCACTGCCGCCGCGACGAGGTCGAGGAAGCGATCGCGATCCGCGATAGCCACCGTTATGCCGGCGACCAGGTCCTGATCGCGCAGGCCAACGGCATCAAGGCGCCGGTGCCGTTCGAGGTCCAGCCCAAGTCGGGCAAGCGTGTCGCGGTGATCGGTTCGGGCCCGGCGGGCATGGCCGCGGCCTACTACCTGCTGATCGCCGGTCACGACGTGACCATCTACGAGCGCGACCCGGCCCCGGGCGGCATGCTCCGCTACGGCATCCCGCAGTACCGACTGCCCAAGGTTG
>JBDTVN010000092.1:0-5458 GCA_040007155.1 Chloroflexota bacterium | reverse complement strand
GTATCTATCTGTGCGGCGGTGGCGCGCGGCTGCCGCAGATCGCCCAGGCGTTGCGTGATCCGGCGCTTGCCCGCAATCTGCCCTTCGCGCGGCCGCCCCAGGTTGAGGCGATCACCGTGAATGAGGTTGCCCAGGTCACCGATGCGACCGGCCTGCTGGTCGATGAACAGGACATTCCACCAATGGCGCTGGCCCACCAGGCACTCGAGATGACGGCGGCTGAAGCGCCGCTCGACGAGGCACTGCGCCGCGTGCTGCGAACGATGAAGGTTTAAAGGTTTAGTTGTGACAGTCGTTTACCTGGAGCCCGACGACGAGATCACGACGGCAATCGCGCGGTTGCGCGCGCTGACCGACCGCGAGGCCGTGGTCATCGTCCCGCCCGGCTCGCGCATCGCCACGTCGCGCATCAACTTCAAGCTCCTCGCGCGCGAGGCCAACGAGCGCAAGCTCAACATCGCCGCGGTCAGCGACGACCCCGCGGTTCGCGCCGTGGCGATCAGCGCCGGCCTGCCAACCTACGACAGCATCGGCGCGGCCGAACAGGCGTTGGCCAACTTCAAGGAGCAGGACCGCCAGCTGGCCGAACGGATCGGCGACAGACGGGAGTCGGCTGAAGCCGGCGCGCCAAAGGAGCGACACAAGCCGTCGTGGTCGTCTGCGCCGCCTTTGGAAACGCGCGTCATGCCCGTGGTCGAGGCGCCCGACATTGACGGTCGCGCGGAGAGCGTCAGGAACTCCGCGTTCGCCGAAGGGCACGGCGGCATCCGCGCGGCTGGCGAGAATCGCGGCGCGGAGTACCGCGGCGCAGGCACTCAGGTGCTGCCGCCATTTGAGCGGCCAGAGACGCGATCGGTGCGACGGCGCAGCCTCAAATGGCCGCTGATCGTCTTCGCGCTGATTGCCGTTCTGCTGGCCGGCGTCGCCTACGGCGCGTACGTTTTCCTACCCACCGCGACCATCGCGCTGACGCCGCAGACCGGGACGCTGCGCGTCGACACGTTCACGGTGATCGCCGATCCGCACACTGCGGTGGTAGATCCCGTGTCGGGCACCTTGCCGGCACAGTCGATCACGATCCCGATCCAGGTCAGCGACACGTTCGCGGCGACCGGCTCCCAGTTCAGCGACACGAAAGCGACCGGTGTCGTGCGCTTCCACAGCGAGAACACCGATCACGACGTCAGCGTCACTGCGGGCACGTTCGTCGCCACCGCCGACGACATCGAATTCATCACGACGGAGGCCGCTCTAGTGCCCAAGGCCGACTTCGCCACCTCCACGCCGGGCACGGTCAATGTGCCCATCCGTGCCGTGCGCTCCGGACCGACGGGCAACGTTGACAAGGGCATGATCAATCTCGCGCCCAAATCACTGTCCACGCAGCTGGTGTCGGTGAACAATCCGGCTCCGACTGACGGCGGCACCCGCACTGAAGCGAAGGTCGTCACCCAGGCCGACTACGACGGTGCCGTGGCGACGCTTACCAATCGACTGGATCACGCACTGGCCGTTGCTCTTGAAGATCCCAACGCGATCCCGGGCGGCCTGACCGCTTATCCCGGGACGGCGACCCACAACGCGCCAACGCCCGACCAGGAGGGCAGCGCCCTGGTCGGCGCAGTGGCCCCCAACTTCGACCTTTCGCTCGCGGCGGGCGGCCAGGTACAGGCCGTTAACGAGAGCCTGATCGACCAGATCGCGGCTACCCGGCTCGACGGCGCGCTTGGCCCGCAACAGCAGAAGCTCGGTCAGCCGACCTACGCCCACAGCGCGGGCGAAGTGGCCGACGGCCTCATCCGCTACGAGGTGGACGCGTCGATTCTGACTTACACCGCGCCCGATTTGCCGACGCTCGTCAGCAGTGTCCGCGGCAAGACGGTCAAAGAGGCACAGGACATCCTCGACCAATACGGAACCGTGAATATCGTCATCTGGCCGGAGTTCATTGACCGGCTGCCCGACCAGGTATCGCGCATCAGCCTGACGGTGACGACGCCCACGGCAGGGTCATGACGCGTCTCCTGGCGATAGACGTGGGCGAGAAGCGCATCGGCATCGCGCTGGCCGACACGGCGACGGGCTCGGTCAAACCGCTCAACACGATTCGCCGCGCTGAAGCGGTGCGCGACGCGACCACCCTGGCGACGCTCGCACGAGAGCAGGGAGCGACAGAGCTTGTGCTTGGCTTGCCGCTCAACGCCGATGGCAGCGAGGGTGAACAGGCGCGCAGGACGCGCGACTGGGCCGCGTCCATTGCGCCCAACGTTGACATGCCGATCGGTTGGCGTGACGAGCGCAACACCAGCGAACGCGCCGAGTCCATCGCTGGGCGACCAGCCCGCGGCCGCGCGGGCGGTCCACCGTCGCCAGCGGCACGCAACGCCTACAGGGCACGCATCGATCGCCTGGCCGCGGCCGGTATCGCCCAGGCCGAGCTCGACGCTCGCAAGGTCCAGTGAGCGACCGCTTCCAACCGCGCCGTGGCACCCAGCCGCGTCTTCGCGAACGCAATCCAGCTCGCGACGAGCGCCTGGCCGCGACGATCGAGCGAAGCGTTGCCGCCCAACAATCACGGGTCGCGGCCCGGCCCAGGAAGGGCGGCTCCTGGCGTAAGCGGCTCATCGTCGGCGCGCTACTTATCTCACTCGTCGCGGTCGGCGTCGTGGTCGTACCACCGCTGTCGGGCAACCTGTTCCGGACCCTCGCCAATGCCAATCCCGACCTGATGCGCATCGGCCCGATCGCAGACGCAGTCGGCGCGACCCTTGGCAACCGGCCCGACACGCCCACCGGCACAGACCCCACGGTGGTCCAATTCACCATCACCAGTGGCGAGAGCGCGACAGACATCATCAATGACTTGGTGTCGCGCGAGCTTGTGACTGATCGCGTGGCTTTCACCTGGTTGCTGGTCACAGGCGGCGGCATCGATCGGCTCGAGGCCGGCGCGCACGATCTCAATCGCACGATGACTCCGCGGGAAGTGGCCGCGACCCTCGTCACGCCGGGCACCCAACTCGGCAACGGCGTCCCGGTCGTACTCCGAGTCGGCCTGAGGATCGAGCAGATCGACGCGTATCTCCAGACCCTGCCGCTCGACAGCTTCGATCCCGAGCAGTTCTACCTATTGGCGACCAATCCACCCGACAGCCTGCGCCAGAAATTTCCGTGGCTGTCAGTCATCCCGGTCGGTCGGAGCCTTGAAGGCTTCCTCGGCTCGGGGGTGTTCAGCGTCGATCCGTCGATCGATGCTGAAGCGATGGTCGAATTGCTGCTGGGCGCCTGGCAGGACAGTCCGTCGTTTCCGCTGATTGCTCAGGCACAGAGCGAAGGCAAGGACTTCTACCAAATCGTGACCCTGGCGAGCATCGTGGAGCACGAGGCGGCGCTCGACGAAGAGATGCCGCTGATCGCAGGCGTGTACCAGAACCGGATCGATGGCCTGCTGCCCACGCACCTGCTGAACGCCGACCCGACAATCATCTATGCCAAGGACACGATGTTGCTGCGTGACCAGCACATCAGCGAGTGGCCCGACTACGTGTTCTGGACGCTGCACGACATGAACGGCCCCGGCTCGTTTGAAGTCGCGCCCGACCTGGACTCATTCCAGACCTACCACCACCGCAACCTGCCCGACTGGCCGATCTGCTCGCCCGGCACGCCGGCCATTGCCGCGGCGTTGAATCCAGACAAACAGGACGGCTACCTTTACTTCGTCGCCAAGCATGACGGCAGCAATACCCACGCCTTCGCGCGCACATACGCCGAGCACCAGGCGAACATTCGGCTCTACTGGGGCGACGGCGCGACCGAGGAACCTTCGACATTGGGGACTGCACCGCCATTGGAGACTGCAACGCCATGACCCTGGTTGCCGGAAGGCTCCCGACCGATACCGACCTGGCCCGCTGGAAGTCGGCCGACACGGCTGCCCGGCCGGCCCGGCTGGCGGCGTTGCGCGAGCGCATGGCCCAGGAAGGGGTCGGCGCCTACTTTGGCGTGCGGCGCGAGAACATCCGCTACCTGACCGGGCTGGAGTTCGGCGAAGGCGAGGAGAAGGGCGCGGGTTATAGCGGCCAGTTCCTGGTCTCGTCGAACGACCTTGTCGTCATGGCCGACTCGCGCTACTACATCCAGGTCGTCGAGCAGTGTCCCGACGCGCGCATGGAGAAGGTCTACAACGACTTCTTCGATCGCTGGCCCAAGTTGCTCGCCGGGATCGGCTCACCCAAGCGCGTGGCGGTTGAGGGCAACTTCGTTTCGAAGCTGACGTGGGAGCGCATGGCGGTGGCCGCGCCTGACGTCGAGCTCGTGCCCGCCGAAAACTGGGTCGAGACGCTGCGCCAGACCAAGGAGCCAACAGAGATCGAGCGCGTCGCCGCGGCGTGCGCCGTTGCTGACGCGGCCCTCGAGCGCATCAGCAAAACCATCAAGCCGGGCATGACCGAGCACGACGTGGCGCTCGCACTCGAATGGGAAATGCGCACCAACGGCGCCGAGGCACTGGCCTTTGACACCACGGTCCTTTCCGGCCCGCGCGCCGCGTTGCCGCACGGCTCTCCGGGTCCGCGTCAGATAGCGCAAGGCGAGGTGCTTCTCTTCGATTTCGGTGCGCAGGTGTACGGCTATCGCAGTGACACGACGCGGACGCTGTTTGTCGGCGAGCCCAGGGCGCGCGACCTCGAGATCTACGCCCTCGTCTTAGCCGCGCAGCAGGCGGCGATCGACGCGCTCGCCGACGCGCTCGCCGCAGGCGGTCCCTTGCCGAGTGGCCGTGCGCTGCACCTCATTTCGCGCGACGTCATCGCCGCCGCGGGCCACGGCGATCATTTTGGTCACGGTCTGGGTCACGGCATCGGTCTGGCGACGCACGAGCTGCCCGGGCTGGGTCTGTCGTCAGCCGATACGCCGCTGCCCACGCCGACCGTGTTCACTGTCGAGCCGGGCATCTACCTCGAGGGTGAGACCGGCGTCCGCATCGAGGACACGATGGTCTTGGACGCGGCGACCGGCCGACTCGACCACCTCAGCCTGTTTCCACGGGAAGTGACCGTCGTCGGCTGAATGTTCTGCCTTCGCAGCGACGCCTGCGGGCTGCTGCTGCGCGCCTCCGGCCAGCCCCCGCAGATGCGGTTGCAGGCCGTCGGCTAGCATCCCCGCGTGATTTCGGCCAGCGATTTAAAGAAGGGTGTCGTCATCCAGCTCGATGGCGAGATCTGGCAGATCCTCGATTACCACCACATCAAGATGGGCCGCGGCTCCGCCCAGGTGAAGATCAAGCTGCGCAACGTGAAGCGCGGCCAGACCGTGGAGCGCTCGTTCCAGGCCGGTGACAAGTGGCCTCGGGCGTATCTCGAGAACCGCCAGGTCCAGTACCTGTACGGCGACGGCAACGATTTCAACTTCATGGACACGTCGTCGTACGAGCAGTTCTCGATGACGCGCGACCAGC
>JBDTVN010000091.1:0-5468 GCA_040007155.1 Chloroflexota bacterium | reverse complement strand
TCGAAGCTGCGCGTCTTCTACAAGAAGCGGGCGTGGACGTCGTCAACATCAGCGATAGCGCCATGGCCCGGGTGCGCATGGGCGCCCTCGCCGTTGCTTTCGGCATCCAGCACGACCTGGATCTTGAGTGCCTCATCCACTTCACCACGAGAGACCGCAACTTGATGGCGCTCGAATCGGAGCTGCTTGGTGCGCACGCGTTGGGCGCACGAAACATCCTGGCGCTGACCGGCGATCCGCCGCGCGTCGGCGACTACCCGACCGGCACGGGCATCTGGGACGTGGACTCAGTCGGGCTGATCGGCATCCTCGATCGGCTCAATCGCGGCGAGGACCAGGCCGGCAAGCCCATTGGCAGCCCGGCCGGCTTCACCATTGCCTGCGCACTCGATCCCACCGCGGCGAATCTTGATCACGAAATCGAGCGGCTCGCGGCCAAGATCGACGCCGGCGCGGATCTCGTCATGACGCAGCCCATCTACTCGCGCGACCAGTGGGATCGCTTCATGGATCGCGCGGCGGCGCGCTGGTCGAGTGGCCTGCCCAAGCCCGTCCTATTGGGAGTCCTGCCCCTGCATACCGCACGACACGCCGACTTCCTGCACAACGAAGTCCCTGGCATAACCATCCCTGACGAAATCCGGGCCGCAATGCATGCGGCCGGCGAGCGCGGCGCCGAGGTCGGCCTGGAGATGGCCCATCGGCTGCTCGAAACCCTGGCCCACGACGTGCACGGCACGTACATCATGCCCAGCTTCGGCCGCTATGAGCTCGCCGCCGAGCTCGTTCGGCGCGTGAGGGCAGACAATCGCATCGTCACCAGCGCCACCAACCCGAGGAGCTAGAAAGCATGAGCCGAAGTCGGACCACCGCCCTTCTGCGCGCCGCGCTGGCCGCTGGCTGGTTGGTGGCCGTTGGTGGTGGCGCGGTATTCGCGGCCAATCCGCCACTCGCCGGCCCACCCTTCCCCTCGCCCCAAATTGATGTCGTCATCTATGACTATGCGGACATCCTGTCGCCAGCGACCGAGGCGCGAGCTACCCAGATCATCACCGACATCGAGCACCGCACCAGCGCGGAGATCGTGGTCTACACGCAGTACAACCCAGGCTCCGATGAGGACTCGACGCAGGCGGATGCGATCGCGCTGATCGACCAATGGGGCGTCGGCCGCAGAGGCTTCGACGACGGCATGGCGATCATGTGGAACACCAACCGACTCGAATGCCTGCCCGGCGTCTCAGGTAACGGCCAGGTCCAGCTCTACGCGGCGCCCGGATACCGCGCGGCATACCTCTCGAACGGCGAGCGTCAGTCGATCTTCGACAACGACATGGTGCCGTACCTGAAGCAGTGCGACGAAGACAGCGCGCTTATCGCCGCGCTCGACAAGATCGACGCCGCG
Source organism: Chloroflexota bacterium (assembly GCA_040007155.1). Taxonomy (GTDB): domain Bacteria; phylum Chloroflexota; class Limnocylindria; order Limnocylindrales; family CSP1-4; genus JALYGJ01. The sequence continues at coordinate 4,063 of JBDTVN010000091.1, read as the reverse complement.
GCCACGCCGGAGCACGCCCAGTTGCTCGAGCGGGCGCGCCTGATCGACGCGGCGCTGGCCGTGCTCGGCGGTCCGGGCATAGTCATCCTGCTTGTCGGCTGGATTTCCATTGCGTGGCTGCGCTATGGCAAGGACCCGGTCTACCTCGATGACCCGTCCGTGCTGATGCCCGCACCACCGCCCGATTTGACTGCCGCTTCCGGCGCAGTCATCTGGGAGGGCCGATCGACGCGGCGCGCCCTGACCACGGCGATGCTCGACCTCGCCAGCCGGGGCGAACTGAGCTTCAAGCCGGAGGGCGGCCTCTTGGGCCTGCGCACCAAGGCTGGCATCCAGATCAACGACACGTACAACGACGCCGACCCGAACATCGTCAAGAACCGGCGCAAGTCGCTCTCGAACGCTGAGCAGTACGCGCTCGAGCGGCTACGCGGCATTGCATCGCCCCTCACGGGCAACTACGTCGACTCGTCGGACATGCTCAAGTTCGGTAAGTACGTCAGCGGCTTCAACAGCCAGATCGAGGCGCACGTCGTGAAGAAGGGCTGGTTTGGCGAGGCGCCGGCCAAGGCGGTTTCACGCTGGTCGTCGCGCGCCATCCTCATCCTGATTGCCGGCTTCGTGGGCTTCATCATCGGCGTCAACATTCCCAGCTGGGGCGTGATCATCTTCTGCGGCGCACTGATGGTGTCGGCCGGGGCAATGCTGGTGATCGCGCAGTGGATGCCGGCGCGGACCATGGCTGGGGCAATGATCTACGCCATGCTCGCCGCCTATCGAAGAACAATGGAAAACACCATGGCCCAGGCACGGTCGATGAACACCGTCGTCGAACAGCCCAGCCTGGCGTGGATGGAGACGCCCGATCAGGCCACTGCCTGGGGTGTCGCGCTGGGGCTGCAACACGACGTTGAGGAGGTCCTGGGCCGCAGCGCAGAAGACGCCCGCCAGGGGGTGACCACCTACAACCCTTGGCTGCCCGTCTGGTACGGCAGCGGCTTGACATCCGGCCAGGGCGGCTACAGCGGCATCGCCCCAGGGTTGTTCTCATCGGGTGGCCTGCCTGATTTCGGCGGCATGATGGCCGCCCTGTCGTCGATAGGTAACTCACCCTCTTCGTCGGGCTCCGGCGGCTCGGGCGGATTCAGCGGTGGCGGCAGCGGCGGTGGCGGCGGCGGCGCCGGCGGCGGCTACTGATGGATCTCGGTTTTCTTGTCGCCTTAACTGTCGGCGCGATCCTCTTGTTCGTGCCATTGATCGGTATCTACGCCGGCATTCGCCGCATGCAGGGCCATCAGACGCGCTTCGACCGCTTCTTTGAGTTGTATGCCCGTACTCAGGGTGCCGCCGTGTATCCGCCCTGTTGCGCGGCAATCCCGACCCGGAGATCGAGGAAGTCGCCGCGGTAGGCCGCGGCGACCGTGCTTCGCGTGAAGTCCCCGGAGAGCGCCCCTGACCGGCTCATCCGGGCGCGGCCGGTAGACTCAGGCACATATGGGAGCAGGCGAAACGTTGGAGCAGTTCTTCGAGCTGCTAAATGCCGGTCAGCGCGATGACGCGCTCAAGCTGATGGACGAGCGGGTAGAGATGCGCGTCCACGTGGGCGACAACGTGCGCACATTGCGCGGCGTCGAGATGGTCGGCGGCTGGTTCCTGCGCGCCGACAAAGGCATGCGCATGATCCCGGCGAATGAGCGCGACATGGGCCCCAATGTTGAGATCGACCTGATGGTCATGCGCCCTGGGGTGCAGTCGCAGCACCTGGACGCGACCTTCCGCGTCGAAGTCGGCAAGATCACGTCGATTAACCTCGCCCCACGCTAGTCGCGCGGTCGGGCCAATCCGGCTAGGTGCTCGTGGGCGCCGGCTTGGGTGTCGGTTGCGGAATGACGATCACCTGGCCGACTTGGATGTGGTCGGGGTTGGTGATCTGCGGGTTCGCGTCCAGGAGCTCCTGGAGAGTCAGTCTGAAACGGTGCGCAATCGCAGTCAGCGAGTTGTCGCTCGACTTGATTTTGTAGAGCCTGGGTGTTGCCTCGGCTGACGGCGTCGGCGTGAGCCCGGCCGTCGGCAGTGCGCTAACGCTCGGTGTGTCCGTGGCAAAGGGCGGCAGGGATGGCGTAATCAGCCCGGTCGACAGAGGAGTCAGCGCGGGTGTCGGCGTGGCCGCAGGGCCGTGGCCCGCGAGCATGCCCGGTAGCAAGATCACCCCGAGTACACCCAGGGCAAGGATCACCACGACAGCGATCATCGTGATCAAGCCGCCGAAGCGGTCGCCGCCCGGACCACCATCAGCATCGCGGCCTGTACGACCGGATCGTCCCGAGCTCGGCGCTGCGTCAGCCCCGTAGCGGTCGGTCAGTTCCCACGATGGGACGAGGTCCTCGCGGCCGACCTTCTCGCGATAAGGCACTTCAGGTTGGGACGCGCGCGGGCTCTGATTTACCGGCCGTTCCGTGCGCCCCGCCAGGAAACCGGGCACAGGCGAGTCGTCGGCGGCTTCAGCGGCTGGTTCGCTGGGATTAGTCGATGCCCATGTGTTGGCCGGCTCGGGCTGGGGTTCCGAGGCAGCTTCGAAGGCCGCCAACTGGTCTGGGCCGTCCGGTTCCTGCGCTTCCGCAAACGCGTCGGCCGGCCACGCCTCACCGGGCGGCGGCACGACTGGCGGCACGTCGAACGGCAGTGCCGACTGCCCTGACGCGGGCAGCGCCGGCACGGACAACCCTGCACGGTCGCGGCCCTCGAAACCCTTCGGCACGGGCACCGGGCGCGCGGCGGCGCGCATCGCCCAACCCTGGAAGATGGGGCACCCCGCGAATTCCGACGAGAGGCAGTACCGCTCCTGGTGGGCTATCGCCCGCGGCTGGGGCGTGGGCTCAGCGAAGCAGCGGTGGCGGTAATCGGGCTGATCGGAACGTCGATCGCGGTCAAGCTCGAGAGCGATGAACGGGCACGCCTGAGGGCCCTCCCCGAACAGCTCTCCCGGCTCTGTCATGTTGCGCCCGAGTCTACCGGGCGAACGAGCGGCCGATCAGGCCGCGGCGGCCACCTCGGCGTCCTCGCCCATGCCCTCGAGCGCAGATTCGGACAGGACCTCCTGCTGCTTCTCGGGGCCGGCGTGGATGACCATGCCCGCACCAACCGTGTCGAAGGTCGCCTCGTCGATCAGGATGAAGCCGCCTGTCGTCCGCGACAGGTCGTACGGATCAAGCAGCAGCGGCGCACTGGTGCGCAGGTGAATGCGGCCGATCTCGTTCAATCCGAGCTCGCCGGCCGACTGGTCACGGTGCAGCGAATTGACATCGATGCGATAGCGCAGGTCGTCGACGACCGCCTTGACCGTGCGCGTGGTGTGCTTGAGGAGGTACCGACCGCCCGGCTTGAGGGCCGATTCGGCCATCCAGCACATCATCGCGTCGAGCTCGTTGGCGACGGTCGGCTGGTTGTGCGGCCGGCAGATCATGTCGCCGCGGCTGATGTCGATCTCATCCTCGAGCAGCATCGACACGCTCATCGGCGGTCCGGCGGCTTCGAGCTCGCCGTCCATCGTTTCGATGCGCTTGATGCGCGTCTTCTTGCCGCTGGGCAGGATCGTGACCTCGTCGCCCTTGCGGAAGACACCCGACGCAATCTGACCCGCGTAGCCACGGTAGTCGTGGTGCGCGTCGCTTTGCGGCCGGATGATCCACTGCACCGGGAAACGGGCGTCGATCAGGTTCCGGTCGGAGCCGATGTAGACGTTCTCGAGGTGGTAGAGCAGCGACGGACCCTGGTACCACGGCATCGCCAGCGAGCGCGTCACGACGTTGTCGCCATGGAGGGCTGACATCGGGATGAACTGGATGTCATGCACGTCGAGCTTCTGCGCCCAGGCCGTGAAGTCATCGCGGATGGCGTTATAGGTCTCCTCGGAGTAGCCGACAAGATCCATCTTGTTGATCGCGACAACGAGGTGCGGGATGCCCAGCAGCGTCGCAATGAACGCGTGCCGGTGGGACTGCTCGAGGACGCCCTTGCGCGCATCTATGAGCACGATGGCGAGGTCCGCCGTCGACGAGCCGGT
>JBDTVN010000090.1:0-5533 GCA_040007155.1 Chloroflexota bacterium | reverse complement strand
CTCAGCCTGCTCCGAACATGTCCCAGCAGCGTTCGAGCCCGGCGACCTCGATGCGCGGCCGCTCGCGCGAGCGCCACTGCTCGACATGCATCCGCCAGCGAACGAGCTCCTGCGGCTCGCCGCGCGGCGCAAGGACCTCCATGCCGTCCTCGAAGTAGCCGACTGACTGCGACACGCGCGCGGACGACTCATTGCCGCGGAACGAGCCCGACCTGGCCCAGACCGCGCCCAGGTGATCGAACGCAAAACCCAGCACAGACTGGCGCATCTCTTTGCCGATGCCCTGGCCCTGGAACTGGCGTGCCAGCCAGGAGCCGGTCGAGACCGTCCGCAGGACGGAGAAGTTCTCGGCGTCTATGCCCTGGGTGCCCAACAGCTTGCCTTCCGACCACACGCCCAGGTCGAGCGACCACTTGCCCGGCGACCAGTTGGCGCGGGTGCTCCAGTGGTATTGCATGAACGAGCGCTCGAACTGCGGGCTGGGCTGATCGGTCCAGGCAAAACCGAAGGGCATGTCAGTGGGGTCGTGGATGCCGCTGCGGGCGATGTCCAGTAGCTGGTAGAGCTCCTCCTCCGATGGCAGTCGGAGCTCAAGCCTCTCTGTCCAGATGCGCAGGTCGTACAGCGCCCAGGGGTTCCCGTCCACGCTCCGGAGTGTAGTCAAACGGCCGTCAGCTTCCGCAGTCCGCCTTAGGTAGAGTCGGCCGTGTGATCCGTCGACTCGGAGACGTGCGCATTCTCCAGCCGCTGCGCCAACGAGATTTCGCGCTGCTCACCGGTGGTAGCGCGGTTTCGCTCATCGGCGACGGCTTCTTCCACGTTGCCTTGGCATGGCAGGTCTACCAGATCAGCAACGTGCCAACGGCGCTCGCCGTGGTGGGCGTCGCGGCGACGCTGCCACTGGTCTTCTTCCTGCTGATCGGCGGCGCGTTTTCCGACCGATACGACCGCCGCCGACTGATGATCGGAGCCGACCTACTGCGCGGGTTGGCGATCGGCGTGATGGGCATCCTGTCGATCACGGGCGCGCTCGAGCTGTGGCACGTGGCAATCTCCATGGCGATCGTCGGGATCGGCGATGCCTTCTTCAATCCCGCGTCAACCTCGATCGTGCCTGACCTGCTGCCGGAGAGCCTGCTGCCGCAGGCGAATGCCGTGTCAGGCATCCTGCGCCGGCTGATGATCAGCATCGTCGGTCCCGCGCTGGCTGGTTTCGTGATCGCCCTCTTCGGCCCAGGCCCGGCTTTCGTGATTGACGCCGGCACGTTTGCCATCTCCGCCGCGGCAGTGTTCGCGATCCAGACTCGGCCACTGCCGCGCGGCGCCGTCGAGCACGGCGTGCGCCAAACAGTGGCGCAGATCCGGGAAGGCCTCGCGTACGTTCGGCGCACGACCTGGATCTGGGCAACGCTCGTGTCGGGCATGCTGACCCTGCTCGCGGTCTACGGGCCGATCAACGTCCTCATCCCGTACGTCGTCAAGAATCGCCTCGGTCTGGGGCCGGACGCGCTCGGCTGGATCTTCGCCGTGGGCGGCGTCGGCTCGATCTTGATGGCCGTCGTCATCGGCCAGCTCGGGTTGCCGCGCAGACGAGTGACGGTCATGTACATCGCCTGGACGATCGGTATCGCGCTTATGGCCGCGTACGGCGTCATGACCGCGCTGTGGCAGGCGCTGATCGTCTCGCTGGTGGTCAACAGCATGTTCGAGTTGGGCCAGGTCACGTGGACGACGATGCTTCAGCAGATCGTGCCGCGCGAGCTGCTGGGCCGCGTGTCGAGTCTCGACTGGTTCGTGTCGGTCAGCCTCGTGCCGCTGTCGTACGCGCTGACCGGTCCCGCCGCGGAAATCTTTGGGGCGGGGCCAGTGATGGTCGTCGCGGCCATTTTTGGCGCCGTCGCGACGATCCTGCTGCTCTTCGTGCCCGGCGTCCGCGCACCAGAGCGAATGCCGCTCGAATCAAAAAGCGGCGCCGCCCCGGAGGACAGCGCCGCTTCCGACTAGACCTTCTGCCTAGGGCAGAGCGGCGATGATTTTGGTGGCCTGAGAGTCGGTCGCTGAGTCGATGATGATCAGCGTGTCGCCCGACACGTAGCCGTAGCCCTTGATGCCATCGGCGTCCGTCCAGGTGTAGACCGACTTGCCACCGACAGTGGTCGTCGTAACCTGACCGAGGTCGATCGGATTACCTGATGCGAACGCCAAGGCGGCGATTGTCTGCGCGAGCACGTTGGCGTCCGCGCCCGGCTGACGGAACGCTGAGACATCCACGTCCTCGCCATCAACGTTCGCAGTGAAATGGCCAAAGCTCATGCTGGCAAAACTCGGGTTCGCAGACGCCGTCCGGTTGAAGGCGCCCTGACCGCCCGCACACAGGAGGTCGATCCACGGGTTGGCCGTGGCATCGGTCACGGGCTGGCCGTCGACGGTGGTTGGGAAATGTGACAGCAGCGCTGCGTCAGAGCGAAAGCTGGGATTCGGATTGCTGATGCTGAACGTTGGCGCGGCATCGCATTCATGGCCAGTCACAGCCGTTCCACCAGTGGGCGCAGGAGTGGAACCGGCCGGGGTTGCAACGGGCGGCACGGTAGCCGTCGCGCCGGGCGCGAGGGTCACGCCAGGGGTTGAGCTAGCACCGGGGACGGTCGAACCGCACCCGACGATGACGGCCGCGAGAGCAATCGCACCGATCAAACCAAAAGCATTACGCACAGAAATTCTCCTTGTGGCTACACAGCGCGGCCATCGTAGGCCCCGCATGGGCCGCGCGTGTAAAGAACGCATTGAAATAAGGGAAAGCCCTGGGCGCGCTCAGGCGGTGCGAAGGCGTCCGACCAGGACCTCGGCTAGTCGGTCATAGTCAGCCGGCGTGTTGTAGAGCTGTGCCGAGATGCGCAGTAGCCGGCGTCGAGGGGCCGCGTCGGCCGGCGTATGCGGCCAGGCGAACACGGGTACCTCGATGTTGTCCTCTTCGCTGAGTGCGTCGCGCAGGGGATCGCCCGGGTAGGTGTCATACGCGCCAGCGTCGGTCGGGATTGGCCGCGGCGAGGGCCCGACCGCGTCGGGCAGGTCGATTGCCGCAAGCGAGCCGAGCATCGAATCGGGCGCGAGCGGCGTGCCGCCCACGGCGGCCAGGAGCTTGTCGCGGCCGTCGATCACGAGCGCGTGGTTGCGCGCCATGACCTCCGGCCAGCCGCCGTCCACCAGCCCACCGATGAAATCGAGCGCTGCCGGGACGGAAAGGTAGGCGGTCGGGTCGGCCGTGCCGGTCCAGTCGAACTCGAGCCGGAAGAGCGACTCGTTGGCGCGCGGCGCATTCGCGCCATGAGACGTCACCAACGGGTGAATCTGCGCCTGGCGGTCGCGCCGCACGTGGAGAAAACCCGCCCCCTTTGCGGCACAAAGCCACTTGTGGCAATTGCCCGTGTAGTACGCCGTGCCAAGGGCATCCAGGTCGAGTGGCAACATGCCGGGGGCATGGGCGCCGTCGACGAGCGTGTCGATGCCGCGCTCGTTCATGACCTTGACGATCTGCTCGACCGGCAGGATCAGACCGGTCGGGCTCGTCACGTGGCTGATCAGGACCAGCTTCGTGCGCGGCGTGACGCGGGCGAGCAGCGCATCCACCATCTCCTGCGAGCCACCTGTGGGCAGCGGCAGCTGGGCGACCACGACGTTCGCGCCGGACTTCGCTGCGACCCGCCGCGCGGCGTTGAGACAGGCGTTGTACTCGTGGTCGGTGGCGAGGATCTCGTCCCCCGCCTGGAACTCGAGTGAGGCCAGGACCGTGTTGACGCCGGTCGTCGCGTTGGTCACGAAGGCGAGGTCGGCCGGGTCGGCGTGGAGGAAGTCGGCGAGGCGGCCGCGGGCCGTCGCGAGATGGCCTTCAAGCTCAATGTCGTGGAAACGGATCGGCTGGCGTTCCATCCTCGTGCGCCACTCGTCCTGGACGCGCAGCACGGGCCATGGGCACGCGCCGAACGCGCCGTGGTTGAGATAGGTCACCGTTGGATCGAGCGCCCAGTAGGACTTGAGGTCGCTGTTCAACTTGTCTGCCTACCCCGTTATTCGCACTATCACTATCAAGCGGGTATTAATGGGTCCGCGGCTGCCTTCGCGGCCGATTTGCGCTTGACAGCACTCTCAGCTCGCCGCCGCGGCATTGCTGTAACGGATGCTCAAGCCTCGTCATAACCATAGTGCGAATAATCCCAGGGCCAACGCTAGGATCACCCCCATGTGTGGCCGCATGACCATGCGCACGGACGTGTCCAACGTGGCGCGCACATTCGATGCCGAGGTGCGTGACCCGGCAGCCTTCACGGATCTGGGGCCGCGCTACAACGTCGCGCCCACCCAGCCCATCGCGGTTGTCGTGCAGCGCGAAGACGGCCGCGTCCTGGAGCTGCATCGCTGGGGCCTGGTGCCGTCATATGCGAAGAGCGTCAGCGTGGGCAATCGGCACATCAACGCGCGCGCCGAGACGATCGCCACGACGCCGGCATTCCGAACATCGTTCGCCAAACGACGCTGCATCATCCCGGCCGACGGCTTCTACGAATGGCGTCGGGTCGGATCCAGAAAGCAGCCGTTCCTGATCCACGCAGCGGACGACCGGCCGCTCGCCTTTGCGGGCGTCTGGGCGCCATGGAAGGATCCCGCGACCGGCGAGTGGCTACTCAGTGCGGCCGTGGTCACAACCAAGGCAAACAAGACAGTCGGGCAGCTCCACAACCGGATGCCGGTCATCCTCGAGCCAGCGGAATGGCAGATCTGGGCCGATCCCGAGATCCGCGACCCTGGTCTTCTCGACGACCTGTTGCGGCCCGCGCGCGACGGTCTGCTGACGCTGACGGAGGTCTCAGCGCTGGTCAACAACGCAAACAACGAAGGTCCCGCGTTGTTGCTGCCACCGAATAACCGACCGACAGATTCCGCGCTGACTCTGTTTGGCTAGGCTGCCTGCCTACAGGCCGCGGGCGTAGACCCCGGCAAGCATCACCACGGTCGCGACCACGTAGGCGACCACGCCCCAGGTCGTGCCCGCGTAGCCCGCGAAGCCGGGCAGCAGGTTCAGGAAGGTGCCCGCGATGCCGACCACCAGCAGGATCGCGGCGATCACGATCGTCATCGAACGCGGCGCGTGCGGTCGCATCGCTAGATTCCCTTTACGAGCGAGCCGATGATCAGGAGCAGCGGCGACAACGCCAGCGCGCCCCACGCAATCGTCTTGTCCTGCATCCAGCCAACAACCTGGCGCTGGATGTCATTCGGCAGGTTCAGACCCTGCACGAAGTTGACCGATTGCGTGTCATAGAAGACGAGCGCGAGACCGATCAGCGTCAGCACGATGGCGACGACGACGGTCAAAGTTCTCGGCGGTTGAGGATGCACGAGGGCAGTATGTGGGTACGACGCTCGCATGGGAAGTTGCAATCGCGTTACCGAGGCGAACGCCGCGCTAGCTGCGCTCCTGCTGCCACGGCACCCACGCCGTGCCGTTCCACCAGCGGTGCCAGATCCTGCCGTCCTT
>JBDTVN010000089.1:0-5536 GCA_040007155.1 Chloroflexota bacterium | reverse complement strand
GAGAAGGGCTACACGTACGGCATCGGCTCGAGCTTCGACATGCGCCGCCAGGCGGGGCCGTTCGTCGTCCGCACTGCGGTCGAGACGAATGTCACGCGGCCGGCGATCGAGGAGATCCTGCGTATCGTGCGCGAGTTCGGCCAGTCGGACGTCGCCAACGATGAGCTCCAGATCGCGCGCGACTACCTGGTCGGCGTCTTCCCTCTGCGATTCGAGGCCGCGTCACAGGTTGCGGGCGCGCTGGGCGGCCTCGTCGCACTGGATCTGCCCGACGACGAGCTCGACCGCTATCGGCCCGGTGTTGCCGCGGTCACTGCCGCAGACATTCGTGACGCGGCCAACCGCCACATCCACCCCGACGACCTGATCGTGGTTGTCGTGGGCGATGCCGCGACCGTCGAGCCCGAGTTGCGTGCGGCGGGTCTGGGCGAAGTGTCCGTTACCCCGGCCAACGCCTCGCCCGAGTGATCGGCGCGTGATCATCGTCCTCGGCCGGCCGCGGCTCGATGAACGCGGCGCGATAACCGGGACCGCCGGTCGCGTAGCTGTCCATGCGCGTGCAGCCGGAGCACAGGTCGCGATCGTCGGTCTGGTCACTGACGATGACGCCGGCGACGCGACGGTGACCGAGTTGGGCCGCGCCGATGTGGGCCACGCCGCGCTGCTGCGCCAGCCGGGCGGTGGCGAGCTGCGCGCGCTCGATCGGGCCGATATCGAGCTGGCATTGAGCTACGTCCCGGAGTGCCGCGTCCTGGTCGCCGCTGAGCCACTCGACGATGACGCGCTAGCGGCCACGACGGAAGCGGCGGCGTACCACGGCGCCGCGCTGATTTGCATTACCGGCGCCGGCGCGCCTCCGCCGACAGCACTGCCCGAAACGGCCACGGTCCTGGAGGAGCCCGACGAAGCCGCCACAGCCTTCGCGGAATTGGTTGGTCGCTACGCCGCCGCGCTCGCCACCGGTACACAGGCCCAGGAAGCCTGGAAATCGGCCGTCGACAAGAGCGGCTGGGAGCCTGCCGCGCCAGCGACCGAGTGACCGACTCGCTGCTGGTCTACGGCGATGTCGCGCTCACCTACGACTTCGGGCCGCAGCATCCGCTGACGCCGCGTCGCTTCCCACCGTCGCTCGACTTGCTGCGCACCCTTGGCGCGACCGACATCGAGCCGCCGCGCATGGCGACCGACGATGAGATCTGTCGACTTCATACCCGTGAGTACGTCGACACGGTCAAGCGTTTTGGCGCCGACCCGTCGTACCAGGGCAGGGGCATGGGCGTCGGCCCAGGCGACTGTCCGCCGTTCGCTGGCATGCATGAGGCGTCCGCGCACGTGGTCGGCGGTTCCATAAGAGCAGTCGATCGGGTACTCGCCGGTGATTTCGAGCACGCCTTCAATCCGGCGGGTGGCCTGCACCACGCATCGGCCGACCGCGCATCAGGGTTCTGCATCTACAACGACGTCGCTCTGGCCGTTGCTCGGGCACGCGACGCGGGACATCGCGTCATGTACGTCGATCTCGATGTTCATCATGGCGACGGCACGCAAGACCTGTTCTGGGACGATCCCAACGTGCTGACGCTGTCCATCCATGAGACGGGTCAGACGCTCTTCCCGGGCAGCGGTTTCATCGACGAGCGCGGCGGCCCAACAGCGCTGGGCACCAAGGTGAACGTCCCGGTTGAGCCCAGCACCGGTGACGGCTCGTGGCTAGCGGCACTCGAGCGGGTCGTGCCGGCCCTCGCCAACACCTTCAAACCGACGTTCCTCGTCACTCAACACGGTTGCGACACGCACGCCTACGACCCGCTCGCCCACCTGCGCCTTACGACCCGTGCCTACCGCGCGGCTACCGTGCTGCTCGACCAGGTCGCGCACGAGTACGCCGAAGGCCGCTGGGTCGCGACGGGCGGCGGCGGCTACGATGCCTACCGCGTGGTGCCGCGTTCATGGTCACTCGTGTGGCTTGCCCAGCAGCACCGTGAGCCGCCGGCGGAGATCGAGGCTGCGTGGCGCGATCGCTGGGAGGCAGACACCAACCGATTTGGCCAGGGACCGCTTCCGACCGATTTCCTGGATCGGGCCGACTTGGTGCGACCCGAGGCGGAGCATGTCACAGATGCCAATGCGAAGACCGTGGACAAGGCGCTGTCTGGCGCCCTCGACCTGATAGGAGGTAACAACAAATGACCGATTGGCAGGGCTACATCGAGGTACCGGGCGGCAAGCTCTACGCCGAGGCGCAAGGCGAGGGACCTGCGGTTGTCCTGATCCACGCCGGCGTCGCGCACCTGCGCATGTGGGACGAACAGGTGGCCGCGCTGCGCGATGCATATCGCGTCATTCGCTACGACACGCGTGGCTTTGGTAAGTCGCGCGTCGAGGACGTGCCCTACTCGAACAAAGACGACGTTGGTCTTGTGCTGGACCACTTCGGTGTGAACGCAGCGCATGTGGCGGGACTGTCGCGCGGCGGCCAGATCGCGCTCGACTTCGCTGTCAACGAACCGGCGCGGACAAAGTCGCTCACGTGGGTCGCGGGCGGAGTGCGCGGCCTCGATGTCGAGGACGACCCGCGCGACGCGGCCGTCTATGCGCAGGTCGAGCCGCTCGCTGCGGCCAAAGACTGGGACAAGATCGTCAAGCTGGAAACGGCGCTCTGGACTGATGGCCCCGACCAGCCACCGACGCGCGTCGATCCGGACGTGCGCCGCCGGATGGTCGAGTGGAACCTCGAGAGCTACCGCGCCGAGCAGAACCCCAACCAGCCGATCCCGCCCGACATCGAGGCCGCGACCGCGCTCGATCGGCTCACCATGCCGGTGCTGGCGATGTGGGGCACGCTCGACGTTTCGTCAACGCTGCGCAGCGGCGAGTGGCTCGTGGCCAATCTGCCGGGTATCAAGAGTCACGTCTTCGAGGGCGTGGCCCACATGGTCAATCTCGAGCGGCCCACCGACTTCAACAAGCTGCTGCGCGAATTCCTCGACGCGGCCGAGAAACGCGGCTAGGTCAGCTGCGCCACTACTTGTGGCCGACGACAACCTCGATCTGGATGCTGCGCTCAATGTCCATGCCGTGGCCGACCACCGTCAGCTCGTACGTGCCTGGTCGAGTGCGCGCCCCGACGTCTACGTGAACCGTTGCAGATCGTCCGGGCGCGACCGCGTTCGGGGCTGAGAAGCCATTGGGCGCACCGGCCAGGGTGAAGGTCACCGTGCCGTCAAAGCCACCCAGACGACTCACGACGACCGTGACAATCAGCGCGCCGCCAGGGCTGACGACACCCGTCGCCGGGGCCGCTAGCGTGAAATCGGGCGGCCGCCGGAAATCGCCTACCCAGACGGCCTTTTCGTGCTGGGAGTCGGGATCGGTGTTGGTTCGCCAGTCGAGCTTGCCAACCGCCTGCAGGGCGAGGCGCACCTGGGCCGGCTTGGCGTTGGGGTACATCGAGCGATACAGCGCGGCGGCACCAGTGACGTGTGGCGCCGCCATTGAAGTGCCGCTCATGAACGCGTAGCGCTTGCCCATGTAGGTCGAGAGGACGCAGCGCCCGGGCGCGATGAGGTCGATGTCTGGCCCGTAGTCGGAGAAATCGGTGAATGAGTCGTCCGGCTCGTAGCGTGAGGGGCACGAGTCCGACGGCTTGCCCAGTCCGCCACCCTTGCCGTCGTAGTCGGCCATCGCCGAAACCGTGATCACTTCGTCATATGCCGCGGGCCGGTTGCGCTTCGCGTTGCGGCTGTTGTTACCGGCGGCGACGACGTAGGTGATGCCCTTCGCGACTGAGCGGCAGATCGCCTGGTGCATGACGTCCTCGCCGTTGGCGCAAGTGCTGTTGGCCGACGGGCCAACGCTGAACGAGATGCTCATGTTGGCGACTTCGATCAGCGGCCGGCTGTGGTTCCTGGGGTCGCGCTGAGCGGTCACCCAGTCGATGCCGCAGACGAGCCAAGAGAGATAGCCGTTGCCGTTGCCGTCTAGGACTTTGACTGACCACTCGCGCACACCGGGCGCAACGCCCACGACGCCGTAGCTGTTGTCGAGCGCGCCGATGATGCCCGCGACGTGCGTGCCGTGGCCGTCGTTGTCATCCCACTTGTTGCGGTTGCCCGACGTGCAGTTGTAGCCACCGACGACGTTGAGGTCGGGGTGGTCGCGCTCAATGCCCGTATCGAGAATGGCGACGTCGGCATCGACGCGCGTCGTGCGTTGGGTGAAGGTTTGGATTGCGCTGGTCCGCGCACCGACGCGGCGGATGCCGGCCGGCACCTGCCAGGTCGGGTTCGACACGGTGCGCATGACGCTCGCTTCTGAGCCGATCGAGCCGTCGTCGATGCCCACCGCGACATCAGGGATCACCGCTTCGACTGACGGGTCGGCGGAGATAGCCGCCAGCTGGGCGCGGTTGAGGCTCGCAGCGAAGCCGCCAACGGCATTGGCGTACACGGCATTGATGCGGACGTGGTTGCGACCGGCGACGGCGCGAATGTGCGACTCGACGCGCTCGCCGTCGACGCGCGTCTTGCCGCCGGCGGTCGATCCGGCCGCGGCCGCAGTGGCGGCGCGCAATGCCGGGGGCGCGGCGAGGTCGCGGAAGGAATGGACGGCATCAGCGGTGAAGTCGGTGTCCGTGTCGGGAACGGTTACCGAAGCCGGGTCGAACAGCACCAGGTAGTCAGCGGAAAACTCACCCGCGGCGACCCAGCCCGCCGGGGCCAGCAGCGTCAGTAGGAGCAGTGAGAGAAAGAGAATGCGCCGCCGCGAGCGCGATCCGGCAGACCCCCTCTTACCAATTCTTGCCATCGGCTTTGACCCTACGGACGGAGCTCCCGACGAGAAACGACGACGAGGTACCGGTGGGGGGATGACGATGGACTACGGTGAGGCCGGTCGGGTCGATTACACGTCCGCTCCATGGCCGGCCAGCTCGCCTTTTCGACCACCTGTTCGAAATCGTGGCGCGAACTTATACTCGTGAACCCGTGACCCGCCGCGCTCTGACCAGGCAGCCCGCGGCACCGGCCACTGATCCGCTGGCTGCGTTTAGCGCCGCCACGCGCGACTGGTTCGGCGCCGCATTCGACGCGCCCACCGCCGCCCAGGCACGGGGCTGGCCGGCAATCGCCACTGGCGCCCATGCCCTCATCTGCGCGCCCACCGGATCGGGCAAGACGCTCGCCGCGTTCCTATTTGCGCTCGACCGCCTCATGGCCGAGCCGGTCCCAGAAGATCCGCTGCGCCGGTTGCGGGTCCTGTACGTCTCGCCCTTGAAGGCGCTCGTCCACGACGTGAATCGCAACCTCCGCTCGCCGCTCGCGGGGATCGCGCTGGCGGCACGTAATCGCGGCGAACAGACGCGTGAAGTACGCGTCGGGATGCGCACCGGCGACACGCCCGCGGATGAGCGGCGCGAATTCGGCAAGCGGCCTCCGGACATCCTGGTCACGACGCCGGAGTCGCTCTACCTGATGCTCACTTCGCAGGCGCGCGAGGCGCTGCGCGGCGTCGAGTGGGTGATCATCGACGAGATCCA
>JBDTVN010000088.1:0-5766 GCA_040007155.1 Chloroflexota bacterium | reverse complement strand
ATCGAGGCGTTTCGGCGGGGCTGTCGCTACGTCGGCGCGTTGGGTTCGCGCAAGACACAGGCAGAACGGCGCGAGCGATTGCGCGTCGCCGGCGTCAGTGACGCGGATATCGCTCGGCTGCACGGCCCAATTGGCCTTGACCTGGGTGGCCGCTCCCCGTCAGAAACGGCGCTGGCCGTCCTCGCCGAGATCGTCGCCGATCGCTACGGCGCCACCGGCGACGCACGTAGCTCGGCCAGCCGCGCGGCAAGCGTTGGGCCGTCCACGCCGATCACCTAGCCCGGCGCCTCGAGCTCCAGTGGCGTGTCCTGGCAGCTGATGCCCTTATCGGCCAGGGCGGCCAAGTCGGCATTCGCCTCCGGCACCTGTGCGTCGTTTTGGTGGCGCAGGTCCTTGGCCCGACGCAGCGCTGCCCGCTTGTCGTCGGCAAACCACGACTGGTATTCAGTTCCTGCCCGCGAGGCGAGGTCCATGAGGCTGGCGATCGCCACCACAGTCGGATTCCCGTCGGACCAATCCGTCATCGTCCCGCTCGCATCCCGCGCCGCGTTCGCCGTCCGTGTCAAGTCAGCCGCGAGCACTTTCGCGTCCTTGTCGTTGCCGTCCTGGATATCGAGTTGCACGTCGACCAGCAGCTGCTGAGCGTCAACAGCCTGGGTGAGCATTGCGCAGAAGTTCTCGTCCCAGCCGAGGGGCCAGCCGCCAATTGACGGTCCCGGCGTGGCCGACGGTGCCGACGAACGACTGGGTCGAGGCGTGAATTGCAGGGTGACCAGCGACGGGCTGGGTCGTGGTGTCTTCGCTGGAGCGTCGCACGCGAGCGCAAGGGCGCTCAGGCAGAGCAACGCCAGCCCGAGCGCACACAAACGAGCCAAGGGTGGCTGCGGCTGCTGACGGAGAGTCGGAGCTGTCACTGTGAGTCGGGTCAGGATAAGTCGTCAGCCGCCCAAACCGAAGTAGCCCTCTGACAGCACCAGCTCGCCCTTGAGGTATCGAACGAGGTACGTCCCCGGCCCGTCGAGCGCTTTGTTGGGATTGATCTCGTTGCGCGTGTAGATCTGCTGCGCCTTGCCGTGGGGCCGCGCCTCGCCCTGGCTGAGCAGCCGCTCCCCGTTGGGCGCGGCCTGGTCGAGCTTGAATAGACGAACCGTCACGTCCGCGGAGTCGGCAGGCTCGCTCAGGAAGCCGCTCCACGCGATGCGGTCGCTGGGCAGGAACATGGCGCGCGGATCGGCCGCGGTGCGGTCGGGGTTGACCCGTGTGCCGAATGTGACATAGCCCGGACCCATCTGGACGCTGGGCACGAAGGGGCTGGCCGTCGGTGTGGGGCCGGGACCGAGGCTTGGGCTGGCCGGAATGGGCGACGTAGTCGGCGATGGGGCGATGCTGGGCGACTGGGGCGCCGGGCTCGCAGTGGGACCGACCTGACGTGTTGGCGTGGCCGCGGGCGGCCGATTCACGAGGGCCACGGCACCGACCAGCACCGTCAGGGCTAACGCCACCATGCCCAGGCCGACGATGCGGCCAACTAGAGCGCTGTTGCCGCCATCGCCCGATGAGAAACGGGGTGGGCCGTAGGTAACACCCTGGCGCCGTGGCACACGGTTGGACACGGCGCGATTGTCACAGACCGCGCAGCACTATCTCGATAAGTCACATACCTGCAATCTGGCGCGGCGAATAACGCGGAGCGCGGCGCGCAGGGCGCAGCCCGGACCGTTCGATCAGCAGCACCACCCGGGCGCGTTGGCCGGCGTACGGCTCGAGCAGCTCGAGCATCCGCGCGTCATCGCCGTCCCGTTCATTGGCGAGCACCCAGCACACCTGCTTGGGCAGGTTGTAGTCACCAACGCTGACCGCGTCTGGGTCGCCGAGCGCGAGGCGCATCGTTTCAGCCGCAGTCCACGGACCGACTCCGGGCACGGACTGCAGCCTGTGGCTCGCGTCCGCTGACGACATCCCGCGGATCTCATCCAGCCGCGGCGCGATTGCCGCCGCCGCTCGGATCGTGTCCGCCCGGCGCCGCTCGAGGCCCAACGTGTGGAACGCCCAGTACGGGGTATGGGCGAGGGTCTCAGGTGCTGGTGGCAGCACGAGATCGAACGGGCCCGGCGCCACCTCGCCAAAGCGCCGCAGCAACATCCTCTGGCTGCGGCGTGCCTCGAGGCCGGTCACCTTCTGGCCGACGATCGAGTTCACGAGCATCTCGAAGACAGGCGCGCCGCGCGTCAAACGCAGGCCAGTGTTGCGCCGCGCGAGCTCGGCCACGATTGGATGGGCCGCGACCAGCGCTGACGCATCGTCGAGCTCGCCGATCAGCCCGGGCACGAGGTCAAGCGCCTCACTCGCCCCCGCGCCCCAGGCGCGCGCCGACGCCCAGTCCGCGCCCCACGCCAACTCGACCGTTGCCGGGCCACTGGCCACCCGCATGGCTCGGGCGGCTTGGCCGGGCGCCAGGGTCATAACGAGGTCGCCTGGCCCCCACCACAGCGTGCCCAGGGTGAGCGCCGGATCGGTACCCGAGCGGAGCTCGAATCGGCGTTCGATCGGCGTCTCAAAGTTCCCGGCGGCCATCCCGCGGAGTCTAGGACGACGGCGTCACGAGCACGGCCTGACCGAGCGACCACAGGGTGATCGTCGTCAGGACGACCATCAGAACGGCCAATGGCAGTTGGGCGAGCACGGTCGTGCCTGTCTTTTCACGCGCCATCTCGGCGTGACCAGCCCACGCGCCGACAATGTGGCCGCCGACCACCGCCGCGAGCTGGAGGCTCCACAGCACCGACGTCGGCAAGGGCAGAGTGGGCTCCCAGAAACCAAGGTCGAACGGCAGCAGGTTCTGGCCGCGCAACAGTGGGTCGTTGAGCGCCGCAATGATGCGCTGGCCGTCGACGAGCAGGTAGCTCAGGTAGTGCGCTACGAGATAGCCGAGCGCGACCGGCAGCAGACCGGCGCCAAGGGTGGCCACGCCCAGGCGACGCGACATGAGCAACACGATGAGCAACAGCCCGCCGATGAAAACGAGCGAGGTGATGCTGTCGCGCACCGTGTCCGAGCCGAAGAGCCCGTTCTTCTCGAACAGATCGAAGTAGGCCTGGGTCTGGCTCAGCCCGTCGAAGATGATCGAGCCCGTGCCGACGGCGACCAGCGCCAGGTCGGCCGGTGTCCAGATGGCTGACAGCAGGCCAGATGCATAGGGTCGGCGGATCAATCGGCCACCTTCGGGTTCGCCGTCCAGAGCGAATGGCGCAAGGCGACCCAGGACGCCGAACCACACGCTGAACGTTTCGCCGTTTGCGCGCCATGCCTGTTTGCCGAAGTAGGCCATCGCGCCGACGGTGAAAACGGTGTAGCCAACGAGGAATAGGCCGAGCGATCGGCCACCCTCGACCCGACCAACCAGCTCGAGCCAGACGATAACGGCCAAGCCGATCACCGCCGGCCACTTGCCCAGCCGGTGCGGGTAGTGCGCGCTCTCGCCGCCGCTGATGCCGGCCCTGCGGGTGACGCCCGACAGGATCGCGTGGATCGTCGAGAAGGGGTCGATCCATGACCATACGGGGCCGAGCAGGGCGCTGATGAGTGCCAGGGCCACCCAGCCATAGACCCACAGGAAGAGCGAGGCGACATCGCCGTCGCCCGCGCCGCCGAAGAACGTCTGAGCCACGATCCACAGCCAGCCGACCAGACCGATGGCCTGGAGCGTGACGCGCAGCCAGCGCGGCAGCGTCCGCGGCGTGCCGGACACCTCGGTCTTGGGCGCGGGCGCGTTACGCAGGATCACGAAGACGAACGACATGCCGACCGCGAACGCCGCGCCACCGACATAGATGGCAAGCGGCAGTGGCGCCTGGTATTTCTCGTTGAGCTGATGCGCGAGAACGATGCCCGGCCATGCAAATAGCAACGCAGGACCGCCGGCGGCGGGAGCGAGCAGCGTCAGGATTGTTCGCAGCCGGCAGGGACGCACCATAGGTGTCACGTTAGCGGCGTTCACTGTGCCTTTGCTGGGACGCCCTTATTGGCGAGCTCTGCCCCAGCGGCGCGTGAGTCGGCCGCCCAGCGCTCAAGCGCCTCGTCGCCGTCCGCCGAGTCGCGCACCAGGGCGATTACGCGGCTCACGCCCAGCTCGCGGTAGCCCGCGAGCATGTCGGCCCGCGCGGCGCCCGTTTGGGTGATCTGCTCCCACCAGGTATGAACCGACACGGCGAGCGTCGCTGGGTCACGGTCGATCTCCTCGCAGCGCGCCCTGATCGTGGGCAGCGCTTCCTTTACCTCTGTGGGTGAGAGTCCGTCGAGGTTGATCTCGTCGGCGTAGCGCGCCGCGAGGCGCCACGTGACGTTGGGCCCGTTGCCGCCGACCATGATCGGGACGCGCGGCTGTTGTACGGGCTGCGGGCTGTTGATGGCGCCATCGACATGGAGATGCTTGCCGGCATAGGTGGCGCGGCCACCGGCCATCATTGCCTGGGCAACCTCGAGCGTGTCCTTGAGGATCGCCAGCCGCTCTGGCGCGTCCGGAAAGCCGTAGCCGTAGGCGCGCCACTCGTCGCGTTTCCAACCCGCGCCCAGGCCAAGCTCCGCACGACCGGCGCTGATCACGTCGAGCGTCGAGATCATCTTTGTCGTCAGCGCCGGATTGCGGTAGGCGGCACACAACACGATGTGGCCCAGGCGGACGCGCGAGGTTTCCGCGGCGAGTGCCGCTAAAGACGTGAATGCCTCGAATGTAATTTCGAATGTGGGCCGCGGGACCGTGTGGAAGTGATCGAATAGCCAGATCGATTCAAATCCGAGCGACTCTGCCTGTTTGGCGACCGCGCGAGTTCGTTGCCACGCCTCAACCGGATTCCAGCCCTTGTATTCGCCAGTCCAGCCCTGCGGAACAATTACGCCGATCTTCATATTCTCCCTCCACATGACCCGGTACTAAGATGACCAACGCAGTAGCGACAAATCACCGAACTTACCAGCGAGGCAACCCGTCGTGAGAATCCGTCAGGTCGATGTTTCCATGCTAGACAAGCCCAAAACCGCCGCCAAACCACGCGCTTTGAGCCCCAAGGCTTTGGCGCGCCAGAAGCAGGAGCGTCAGTTCGTGCTGATGCTGCGCAAGATCACTGATCCCAAGGACGTCTTCGAGATCCGGTTGGGCGGCGATGACAAGGCCCCGACCATGCGCCAGCGCATCCTGCGCGCTGCCGAAGAGGCCAAGAAGGACGTGGTCGTGCGCAAGTCAGATAGCGGCTGGCTGGTCGCCCTGGCGACGCCCGAGCGCCGCTCAAAGCGCGGCCGCCGCAAGAAGTCCTGACGACCAAGTCTCCGCCGGCCGAGATTCAGGTCTTCGGCCGGCGCGACTCGCGCGACACTCAGAAGGCGCTGCGCTTCTTCCACGAGCGGCGCGTTCGCGTCAACTTTGTCGATCTTGGCGCGAAGGCAATGGCGCCCGCTGAACTGAAACGCTTCAGCGACCGATTCGGTGCGACCAATCTGTTCGATACGACCGCGCCTGCATACAGCGACGCTGGTCTGAGTTATCTGAGCATGTCAGCAGAGGGCGCGTACGAGAAGCTGCTGCGCGATCAGCGGCTGATTCGGCTGCCATTGGTCAGAGCCGGCAACCGGTTGTCCGCTGGCCCTTCTGAAGTTGAGTGGCGCGATTGGTTGCGCGCCGTGGATCAGTAGGGCCGCGTGGTCCCTGGCGTCCAGGAGACGTTCGCGTCGTTATAGATGTTGGTCGCGCTGTAGCTCACCGCGGCTGAGCCC
>JBDTVN010000087.1:0-5798 GCA_040007155.1 Chloroflexota bacterium | reverse complement strand
TAGGAAGCGGCCGGCGCGATCAAGGCCGCGCGTGCCGACGATGACCAGATCAGCGCCCTCCGCCTCGGCCGCGGCGACGATCCCTTGGCCCGCCTCGCCCGTCCAGAGCAGAAACGCCGCGTCGACGCTGCGCGCCCGGGCGCGGTCGACGATTGCGAGCAACGGTCCCTGGCGGACAGCGCGCTGCTGATCGACGCGAGCGTCCGATGTGAGACGCGACGTGACGCCGCGCTCATCCGGGTCGATGACGTTAACGATGAGCAGCCGCGCCCCAAGAGACGCGGCCATCTCGATCGCCTGGCGCGTCGCGAATTCGGACACCGGCGTGAGATCAGTCGCGAGTAGGACGGCCCGGATCTTGCCCGTGCGCGAGTCTGAAAGAGCGCCAGTTGATTGTTCGGCCGCAATAGGCGACCGGTCGGCGACGCCAACCATCGCTACGCCCGCACGATTGGCGCGTTGGCCATGCCAAACATGGCAGTGGCTGCACGGCTGAGGGCTACTTCCATTTGCCCGATATTCGGCCTCGCAGCCGACGCGAGGTAGTGACCTTTGGCCCATTTTCGCAGGCCGCGCGAGCGGGACTGACCGAATCTCGGACTGATAGATTGCGGTCGATGGCCACCCAGCAAAGCACAAATGCAGCCTCTCTCTTGCCGGTTCACGAATTGCTGGCCACGTTCGAGCGATGGTGCGCCGACCCTTCAACGGAGCGCCGCAACGACCTCGCGGCGAGCCTCGAACGAGTCGCGGCGGCTTACGGCTGCGAGGGCGTTCGCCTGCAGTTGCATGGGCCACACCTGCCGGAGCTCGACCTCAGCATCGGCATCCTCGTCGGCGCGATTCCGAGCGTCGTTCAGCGCGACCTCGCCACGGAGCCGATGGCCAAGTCGGAAGCCGTAGCGTGGCTGGACGGCGCGCCGGACGCCACAGAGCGGATGTTCAGCGCTTTGCAGCTGGCCGTGGGTGCGGTGTGGTCGCGCCAGCAAGCACGATTGGCCGGACGTCAACTGGAAGCGCTCGACCTCGCCGTGCGCGGCATCGCCAGTGTCCAGTCGGTCGACCGGGTGCTGCAAGTCATCGTCGATCGGGTTCGCGAACTCGCCGGCGCAGGTTATGCGGCACTCGGGATCGTCGGTTCGTTCGGCCGGATCGACCAATTCATCGTGAGTGGCATCACGCCGCACCAACGTGTTCTGCTGGGAGCGCCGCCACAGGGGCACGGCCTGCTCGGCCTGATCATCAAGGAAGACCGCGCTCTGCTTATCGACGACATCGCCACGGATCCGCGACGCTACGGCTTCCCCGAGCACCACCCCGAGATGCACTCGTTGCTTGGCGTTCCCGTTCGCAACCGCGGTGCCACGATCGGCAATCTGTATCTGACCAACAAGCTGAACGCTGCCACTTTCGACGAAGCCGATCTCGAGCTAGTCGAGCGGTTCGCGCTGCATGCCGGCATCGCGATTAAGAATGCGCGGCTGCAGGAAGAGGTCGGCCGGCTCGCGATCGTCGATGAGCGCCAGCGCATCAGCCAGGATCTGCACGATTCGATCATCCAGAGCCTGTACGGCATCTCGCTGTCGCTCGAGGACCTGCCCGAGGTGATCACCGAGGATCCGACCGAGGGTGCCGCTCGCGCCGATCGCGCAATCGACGGCATTCACGGCTCGATCCGCGATATCCGCAACTTCATCATGGGTCTGCAGCCCGAGATGCTGGTCGACGCGGACCTGCGCGCCGGGCTCGAGACGCTGGCAGCCGAGTTCCGGGCCAATACCCTGATCGATCTGGAGCTCACGATCGACCCGAATCTGGCTGAACTTCCGCGGGACCATGAGGCGCACCTGCTCTCGATAACGCGTGAGGCACTGAGCAACATTGCACGCCATTCCAACGCAACGCGTGCAACTATCAATCTCGCAATCACCGACGGCTCGGTGACCCTGGTCATCGGCGACAATGGCCGCGGCTTCGACATAAGCGCCGCACGCGGCGCGCGTCAGCGCGGACTGGGCAATCTGCGTGCTCGAGCTGAAGCTGTCGGCGGCAAGCTCGAACTGGCCAGCACCGCGGGGGCTGGGACGATGATCACGGCGACGCTACCTATCACCGAGGGGCCTACCGATGACAGCTGAAAGCGATACGGGGACGCCCGGGCGGCAGCTGCGCCTGCTCGTGGTCGACGATCACGAAGTGGTCCGCCAGGGCCTGGTCGCGATGCTCGAACGCCGCCCGAACTTCCAGGTCGTGGCCGAGGCCGGCACGGCCGCGGAGGCGATCGAGATGGCGCGCCGCCACAAGCCCGATCTTGTGGTCATGGACGTTCGCCTGCCCGACGGGTCGGGCATCGAGGCGTGCCGCGAGATCCGCGCCGAGATGCCCGCGACAAGGGTCGTGATCCTGACCAGCTATCCCGACGAGGAGGCTGTGTTTTCGGCGATCGTCGCTGGCGCCAGCGGTTATCTGCTCAAGCAGGTGCGCGGCCGTGACCTGGTGGCAGCGCTTGAAGCGGTCGGTCGG
Source organism: Chloroflexota bacterium (assembly GCA_040007155.1). Lineage (GTDB taxonomy): Bacteria > Chloroflexota > Limnocylindria > Limnocylindrales > CSP1-4 > JALYGJ01. The sequence goes on along the minus strand of JBDTVN010000087.1, from coordinate 3,275 downwards.
GGCGAATCTCTGCTCGACCCGGCGGTGACGGAGAAGGTCCTGGAGCGGGTCCGCCGCATCGCGACCGGCGGCGGTACCGACGAGCTCGCCCAGCTGACTGCCCAGGAGCAGAAGATCCTGTTACTGGTCGCCGAGGGCAAGACAAACAAGGAGATCGCGGCCGAGGTCTTCCTGTCCGACAAGACAGTCAAGAACTACGTCAGCTCAATCCTGTCCAAGCTGAACCTGCAGCGCCGCGCGCAGGCAGCGGCGTACATGGCCAAGAGGCACACGGGCTCCAACTAGCCGGCTATGACCAACTAGCCGGCCGTGACCAACGCCGGTTGATGGGGCCAAATGGCCCATGCGCGCCCGATGCCCGAACGGCAAGTCTCTGGTTGTTCGTCTGCGACCTACCAGGAGGCTGACACCGAAATGTTTACTTCGCTGCGCACGTTGACCCTGCTTGTCATCATCGGCCTCGCTACTGCCTGCACGACCGGCGCGCGGCCGGCGTGGACATATTCACCAGCGTCTCCGAGCGGCTCCCCGTCGAGCCAGCCCAGCGGCCAGCCCAGCGGCCAGCCCAGCAGCGCGCCGACCACGGACCCGCAGGGCAGCGGCGACGACCTACCAATCCTCACGCCCAAGGCCGACCTGGCAGCCTCGCCCGCGGGCGAGGTAAACGTGGCCTACGCGCCAAACGTTCCGGCGGCGGCGACGCGAACGAGCCAGGCGATCGTCGACGTCCATTTCGACGTCGTCGAGGGTGTCCAGGCGATCGACCCGAACGGTCTCGAGTACATGACTTGGGGCTATCGCCTCCACGGCGATTCGACCGTTACGACGGGCACGCCGGGGCCGATCATTCGCGCCCGCGTTGGCGACATTTTGCGCTTCACGCTGACGAATGGCGGCACCATGCCGCACAACGTTGACTTCCACGCGGTCACCGGTCAGGGCGGCGGTGCCAAGGACCTGACCGTGGCACCGGGCGAGACGGCGACGATCGAGGCGCGCATGCTGTATCCGGGTATGTTCCTGTACCACTGCGCGGCCGGCGACGTGCCGCTCCATATCAGCGAGGGCATGTACGGCGGCATCCTGGTTGACCCGGAGACGCCCCTCCCCGCGGTTGAGCATGAGCTCTACATGGTCCAGTCGGAGTACTACACGACCGATCCTGCGGCCGGGCCGCTTACGACCGACCGCCACGCAATCACTGACGAGACGCCCACCTTTGTCGTCTTCAACGGGGCCAAGGGCTCGCTAACGGGCGACAACGCGCCCAAGATGCAGGTCGGCGAAAAGATGCGCATCTACTTCGTCGATGCGGGTCTCAACCTCGACTCGAACTTCCACCCGATCGGCTCACATTGGGACAAGGTCTGGGAAGACGGCGGGCTGCTCAACGCGCCATTGCGCGGGCTGCAGACCGTCCTCGTGCCGGCCGGCGGCGCCACCATCGTCGAACTGGACGCGTGGGTGCCGATGACCGTCGTGCTCGTCGACCATGCCCTGGCGCGCGCCTTCGACAAGGGCGCGATCGGCCAGATCGTGATTACCGGCGATGACAATCCGGAAATCTTCGAGTTCACAGGGTTGAGCGGCTTGCCCGCGCCCACGATGGTTCCAGCGACATCGACTCCGGGCGCCAGCGCCACGCCTCAGGCAAGCGCCACCGCGCCGGCCTCACCGGGTGAGGGCTACCAGGTGTCGATCGTGGCCGGCGCCTCCACCTACCAGCCCGCCGATGCGGCCGACGAATTCGCCGACTCCGAGTCGCCTGCGGACTACAGCACCAACGTGCTGATGGTGCCGCTCGGCGCAACAGTCACGTGGACCAACAACGACCCGGGCATGACGCATACGGTCACCGCAGTTGACGGCTCGTTCGATTCGGGCAACCTGGCCGCCGGCCAGGCGTTCTCCTACACGTTCGACAACCCGGGCACCTTCGAGTACGCGTGCACACCCCACCCGTGGATGCGTGGCCGCATCGAAGTGATGATGCACTGACGATGCGTCTCGTCAGCGCCGCTGACGCCGTGTCGGGCATCAGGTCTGGTCAGCAGATCTATGTCCACTCGGCTGCGGCGACTCCATCGGTCCTGCTCGACGCTCTCGTCGCGCGGGCGAGCGAGCTGAGCGACGTAAAGGTCCTGCACTTTCACACCGAAGGGCCCGGCCCTCATCTCGCGCCGGATATGGCCGCGCACTTTCGACATCGCGCTCTGTTCATCGGGCCGAACGCGCGAGCGGCGGTGAACGAGGGCCGTGCCGAATACATCCCGGCCTTCCTATCTGATGTACCGACGCTGATCCGGCGCGGCATCCTGGCCATCGACGCGGTCCTCGTGAACGTATCGCCGCCCGATCGGCACGGCTTCTGCTCGCTCGGCACGTCGGTCATCGCCATGCCCACCGCAATCCGCCACGCGACGACGGTTATCGCCCAGGTCAACGCTGCGATGCCGCGCACCCTGGGTGACTCGTTCGTCCACGTCGACGACATCGACCTGGGCGTCGAGGTGGACGTGCCGCCCTATGCAACGGGGCCGATCGCCGTCGGCGAGGTCGAGCGACGCATCGGCGAGTTCGTGGCCGATCTCGTGCCCAATGGCGCAACCGTGCAGCTGGGCATCGGCGCGATCCCGGAAGCCGTCGCGGCCGCGCTACATGGCAAGCGCGACCTGGGCATCCACACCGAGATGATGACCGACGTGGTGCGCGAGCTGGTCGAGGCCGGGATCGTCACCGGCCGCGCCAAGGAGATCAACCCGGGCCGCGTCGTGGCCACATTCATGTTGGGCTCGCAGATGCTCTACGACTGGGTCGACGACAACCCCATGGTCGAGATGCGTCCGGCCGACTACACCAATGACACCGCAGTCATCCGGCGCTTCAAGAAGATGGTCGCGATCAACTCCGCGATCGAGATTGATCTCACCGGTCAGGTCTGTGCCGACTCGATCGGGTCACGCATGTACAGCGGCGTGGGCGGCCAGATGGACTTCATTCGCGGCGCGGCGCTTGCCGACGAAGGTCGGGCAATCATCGCCCTGCCCGCGACGGCGGCCGGCGGCAGCATCTCGCGCATAGTGCCCTTCCTGCGCGAGGGCGCGGGCGTGGTTACGACTCGAGCTCATGTCGAGACAGTCGTCACTGAATACGGCGTGGCTGAGCTCCACGGTCGCTCGATCAACGAACGCGCCCGCCAGCTGATCTCGATTGCCCATCCAGATCTGCGCGCCGGACTCGAAGAAGAGGCGCGCCGAGCCCATTTCATCTGAGCG
>JBDTVN010000086.1:0-5837 GCA_040007155.1 Chloroflexota bacterium | reverse complement strand
CCGCGGCACGGCGATCATCGCGTTGTTCTCGATGTAGAGCTGCTCCTGGTGGCCGACTCGGTAAGTGCCCTCGATGACCATGTCGGCCGTCGCCAGCGCGCCGTCGACATCTGTTCCCTTGTCGAGCGCGAAGTGGGCGAATTCCTGCTGCGAAGTGAGCGGGTCAAACACCGCGGGCAACGGCTCGGTCTTCAAGGTGATGCGCTTGACCGCCTGGCGCAACGTCTCGCGATCCGGTGCTGCGAGCAGCGCCACGGGCTCCGCATAGTGGCGGATCTCGTCTGAGGCGAGCACCGGCTGGTCGTCCTGGATGAGACTCATGACGTTTTCGCCCGGCACATCCTTGGCCGTCAGCACCAGCACCGACGACCAATCGAAGCCAGGATCGAGCTCGATTCCCAACAGGCGGGCATGGGCGACAGTCGAGCGGATCGTCTGTCCGAACCAGGCTCCGGGGAAAACCATGTCGTCGGTGTAGAGCGCCTGGCCGGTTAGCTTGGCCGGGCCCTCGCGGCGCTTCGGAACGACAGTCGCACGGCCCACGCCAATCTCGCCTGCTCCCGGCGCGCTGATCGGTGCGATGGGCGCGTCAATCGTTGGGGCGACCTGTGGCGGCCGTGTGGTAACCGTCATCGAGTCCCGATGGTATCTGTCGCGGCGCGCTCCAATCCAGATAGAGGCGGTGCTACCTTGACGGCGCTGATTTCAGCTCTTTGAGGAGGTTCTTGCGTGGATTGGATCCTGGCGATTCTGCTTTTCCTGCACGTCGCGGGCGCCATCATCGCTTTCGGGCCGACTTTTGCCTTTCCTTTCATCGGCGCGATGGGTGGCAAGGAGCCGATGCACGTCAATTTCGCGCTGCGCCTTCAGCACCGGATCACCTCGCGCATCGTGTTTCCCCTCGCGCTTGTCCAGGGCATCACCGGATTGCTGCTGGTGTGGCGCATTGGCTTCGAGATCCTGAGCCACGGCTGGCTGTTGCTCGCCATCGTGCTGTATCTGGCAGCTTTGGCGAACGCTTATTTCGTGCTTACGCCGACAGCCGAGAAGCTGATCGAGGCAACCTCCACGCCGCCGCCACCGCCGCCAGCGGGCACCGCGCCATCCGGGCCGCCGCCACACCTGGTTGCTTTGATCACGCGCGCCCGGACATTCGGCATGGTCAACGGCCTGCTCATCTTGGTGATCGTCTTCCTGATGGTGACAAAACCCTTCTAGCGCACGATCTAGCTACGCACCACTCGACCGGGCAGCGCCCCGGTGTGCGTGCCGTCGTCGACGACCACGGTGCCGTTCACGAGCACGTACTCGATACCAGTCGGGAAGCGGCGCGGCTCGTCGTACGTGGCGTTTGATCTGACCGTCGCCGGATCGAACACGACGACGTCGGCCAGGTAACCGTCGGCCAACCGGCCGCGATCGCTCAAACCAAGCCGCGCGGCCGGCGCGCCGGTCATCTTGCGGACGGCCTCCTCCAGGCCGAACCAGTGGTCCTCGCGAACGAACTCGCCCAGCACGCGCGGGTACGAGCCGTATGTCCGCGGCGAGGGCTTGGCGCCGATGAACGTCGAATCGGTCGCGACCATGGCCTGCGGATGGCGGAAGAACGGCTCCATCGTGGCCTTGATCGGTCCACTCGTGACCTGGTTCGTGCGCAGGTTCTCGGATAGCAGGAGGTCGCACACGGCATCGACCGCGTCGACGCCGCGGTCATTCATGACGTCGCCCAGCGACTTTGCTTCCCAATGCATGTTCTCCGGCCGCGTGAATGCGCCCAGACGGACGTCGGCCCAACCCGCGGCCGAGGTGTAGGCCGCGCCACCCCGAGCCTGCCACTCAGATCGGATCCGGTCGCGCACCGCGCGGTCGGCGAGCCGCTCCTTTGTTGCAGCCGGGCCGCCCGCCTGGACCCACTGCGGGATCTGGATGAGCAGCCGGGTCGAGGCCCATTCGGACGGGTACGAGTCGAAGGTCACGTCCATGCCTTGTGCGGTCGCGTCATCGACGAGCGCCAGCAGCTGCTGCGGCGTGCCCGGGTACGTGGGCCGGTGATAGAAGTGGGTGATGTGGACGCGACCATTGCCGCGGCGGCCAATCTCGATCGCCTCGCGAAATGGATCGAGGAACCGATCGCCCAGCGGATAGCGCACATGCGTGTGGTAGAAGCCGCCGCGCCGCGCCGCTTCGCCACTGAGCGCCGCCAGCTCATCGGTCGTGGCAAAGGCGCCCGGCGGGTAGTCGAGGCCACTCGAAATGCCCAGTGCGCCGGCTGACATCGCGTCGGCCAGGAGGGTCTTCATATCGGCCAAGGCGGTCGAGTCGGCCGGTACATCCTCCCAGCCCAACCGACTGATGCGAAGGGCCGAGTTACCGACCATCAGCCCGACATTGCAGGCAACCTTGGAGTCGAACCGGTCAAGGTAATCACCGACCGTGTCCCAGTCGGCCAAGATGTCAGGCGCGCCGTCCAGGCCGGCATTCATCTCGATCAACGCCGCGAGATCCTGGCGCGAGGGGAGTGGCGCATACGACAGGCCATCGACGCCCACGATTTCCGTGGTCACGCCCTGGCGCACCTTGGGCTCGTGGCGTGGGTCGGCGAGGATCATCAGGCCGGCGTGTGAGTGGACGTCGATGAAACCGGGGCAGACGACCTTGCCGGTCGCGTCGATCACTCTGTCCGCGGCAGGTTGCTCCGCGCCGGGCGCAATAGTGCGCAGCCGATCGCCATCGACCGCGACGCTCCCCGCGAAGCCGGCCGCGCCGGTGCCGTCGACGAGCGTGCCGCCGGTTATGAGCAGATCGACGCTGTCAGCCATCAGGCGGCGAGACGCCGGCCCCTGACCCAGGCGCCGCGAATCATGTCATCGCGTGTCCGGTACATGAGCCGGCTCACGATGTCAGATGGGTCGTCCAGCCTTTCTTGGCCGGTCACCGGCGCGGTGACCGACGGATCGACGAGGATGAAGTCGGCCTCTTTGCCCGGCTCGAGCGAGCCGATCTCGTTCTCCATGCTGAGCGCCCGCGCGCCCTCGTGGGTTCCCAGGCGCAGCCACTCAAGGGGTTTCAGGCGCGGCCGCTCGTCGCGCAACATCGTGTGGACGCCGCTCTGGACGTACGCGCCGGCGCGCATCGCGGCAAAGATCGACAGCTCAGGCCCGCCTGCGACATCGCTGCCCAGGCCAACCACGAGGCCCGCCTCAAGGTAGCGCGCCAGCGGCATCGCGCCGCTCGACAGGAAGAGGTTCGATGCGGGGCAGTGGGCGACGCGCGTCCCTGTCTCCGCGAGGCGCGCGATCTCGCGTTCCGATAAATGGACGCAGTGCGCCAGGATCGTGTGCGGCCCCAGGCCGCCGGCGCGGTCGTACACGTCGGTGTAGTCGCGCGCCTCTGGAAACAGCCGCGCGACTTCCTCGATCTCGTGGCGATCTTCGGCGAGGTGCGTCTGCCAATAAGCCCCGGTCGCCGCCGCCAGGGCAGCCGACTCGCGCAGCATGTCCATCGTGCAGCTCACCGCGAACCGTGGCGTGACCGCGTAGCGCAGGCGCCCGTCATCGGCGCCGTGCCAGCGCTCAATCAGGCGCTGCGACTGGGCGATGCTCGCATCGAGCACCTCCTTGTCGTCGATCGATGCGTCGTAGCGCAGCCGATCCATCATCACCTTGCCCAATACGAGCCGAATGCCGTGCTCTTGCGCCGCGGCAAAGGACGCGTCGAGGCTTGCCTCGAAGACAGCGCCGTACATCAGCGCGGTCGTCGTCCCAGCTGCCGCCAACGCGCGGAAAACAAGCGGCGCGAGCCTTCGCGCCTCGTCCGCGTCGAAGCCGCGCTCCAGCGGAAAGATGTAGCGCTGGAGCCACGTCAACAGGTCCAGCCCCGCGCCCAGACCGGCGTTTGGCAGCTGGGGCAGGTGTGCGTGCAGGTCGACCATGCCCGGCAGCACCACCATTGGTCGGAGATCGACCGCTCCGGCTTCAGACAAACCCGGTGAGTCGGCCGGCCATTGCTCGACCCGCGTCAACGTCCCTGCGCCATTGACTTCGATCAGCGCATCTTCGATATGGCGCGACCCGCCCGCGCTCAACGGGGTGATGACCTGCGCGCGGATCACAAACGGCGGCTTTTCGAGGCCTTGCACGTTGCGCATGTTAGGACCCACACTTGACGCTCCGATGCCGCCTGACATCAACGTCCCGACCGATCCGATGATCGTCTACGCCATCGTGGGCGTGTTGATCGGCGCGATTGTCCTGGCGCTCGTGTTCGCTCGGCCGCGGCGCGGTCTGGGCGCTGCCACGGAGGCGGATGCGGCGCACAAGTCCACGGCTGACGGCGTCTGGATGCCCGGGGGCGACATCTTCGGCAGCGAGCCAGCCGCGCCACAGCCAGCGCAGGTCGAGCCGGCCTTCACCGACCCCATCACCGGTCCCCTCGCATACCCACCTAGCGACTACCCACCCGATCCGTGGTCTACGACTGAGGATCCGTCGGGTCAGCAACCACGCTGGGACCGGCGCTAGACTCCGCGGAAGCTGCGCAAAAGGAGAGAGATACCCGATGGACCTGCTGAATCGACTCGACGCCATGATCGATGAGCGCCACCTGCTCAAGCACCCGTTCTATACGCGCTGGAACGAGGGCACCTTGCCCAAGGAGGCGCTGCAGGAATACGCGCGCCAGTACTACGCGTTTGAATCGGCCATGCCGCGCTTCCTGTCGGCCCTCCACACCCGCACCGCCGACAAGGCCGTGCGCCAGGAGATCCTCGACAACCTGTGGGACGAGGAGCACGGCAAGGAGAACCACGCTGAGCTGTGGCTGCGCTTCGCGGAGGGCATCGGCGTGTCGCGCGAGGACGTCACCAGCGCGACCCCGAACGGGGCCACCAAGGCGCTCGTCGACATGTACTTCGACGTCACGAGCGAGTCATCCGTGGCGGAAGGCGTCGCCGCGCTGTACGCCTACGAGCGCCAGGTGCCGGAAGTCGCCGGTTCCAAGATCGACGGCTTGGCCAAGCACTACGGCGTTGATGACAAGCGCGCGACCAAGTTCTTCGCGGTCCACGGCGTAATGGACATCGAGCATTCCGGCGCTGAGCGCGAGATGCTCGGCAAGCTCGCCGATGGCGTGGACGAGGCACCGATCGAAGCCGCCACCGCCAGTGCCCTCGAGGCCTGGTGGAACTTCCTCAGCGCGGTCGACCTGCCCGAGACGGCAGCCGCCTAACCGCCGCGCTCAACTCCGTGCGTGACACAGCTATCGTCACGCGGCGGCATAGGGCGCTCGCATACGCGCCGTTCGCTCAGCGATTGCCCTGCGCCACGCTCTCAAACGGTCTAAACGAACACCAAGCCCGCCTAAATCGAACACAAGGTCGATGCCAGACCCCAGTGCAGTACGGCTCTTGACGATAGTGGTGTCAGCCGCACCGCCGAATCGGCCTGATTTGAGATCACGTGTCCGCGCCGTATCGTCCGGCGCTGAACAAAGGATTGGGTGGACGACGGACCGACGGTCATAAGAGCCCAAAGGCTCCGGCTGGGGCGCTGCCTACGCCCGCCGTCCACCTCGGGCATCATCGCTGGTCAGTCAAGGGGTAGCGCCGCGGTTTGGCGGCTTGGTCGCGCTGGTTTAGTTGCCCTGTCGGTAGCGCTGCGCGGCCTCAGCGCGGTTGCGGACACCGAGTTTGTGCAGGATGTTGCTGACGTGCGTCTCGACCGTGCGCGGTGAAATCGTGAGCGCCTCGGCGATCTCGCGGTCGGTCAGCCCATCGGCGAGCATCGCCAGCACGTCGTTCTCGCGCGGCGAGAGGGCCATCAGCTCGCCCTCCTGGCCGC
>JBDTVN010000085.1:0-5849 GCA_040007155.1 Chloroflexota bacterium | reverse complement strand
CCGGCGTTGAGCACGATGTCTACGCACCGGGGTCGAGCGTGATGCTCCTCACCGTAGACCGGATCGAGGACGGTCAGATCGCCGGCGCCTAAAGCCAGCGGCCACTGTCGATCATCCGCACCGGGCATCAAATCAGTTGGTGGCTACGCCGCAGCAAGTTTTATCCAGAGGGAACGCAGCCCGTTGCTCGGATAGACCTGCCGAGCCGGCACTTCCGATCCGGCCAGCTCGAACCGAATGGTGTGGCGCAGGAGCTGGTCCACGCCGGCGTGCAGGTTCAGCCGGGCCAACGGCTCTCCGAGGCAGCGGTGGATACCGGCCCCGTAGAGCAGGCTGTCGGTCTCGGGCCGGTCCAGATCGACCCGCTCGGCGTCCTCGAAGACTCGCGGATCGCGATCGGCGGCAATCCACATCAGCGACACTCGCTCGCCGGTGCTGATGGCTCGGCCAGCTATTTGGACATCCCGGGCTGAAGTGCGATTGTTGGCAACAAGTGGTCCGTCGGTGCGCAGGATCTCCGCGATGGCATGGTCCAGCAGCGCCGGTTCGGCTCGTAACCTGTCCTGGAGGTCGCGGTGCTTGGCCAGATAGTGGATCACGATGCTGAGTGCCGCAGCCACCGTGCCGTGACCCGCCGTCCAGGTTCGCAGTGCACTCACGATCTGCTCGTCGGTCAGCCGCTCGCCGTCGACCTCCGTACGGATCAAGTCGCTCATCATGTCGCTGGTCGAGCCACCAGCTCGGCGTGCGCTGAGGATATGAGTGACGTAGGTCGCGAACTCACGAGCCAATACGGCCCCGGCTCCGCGGTCCTGCCGGAAGGTCGCTTCCTGGTTGCCGTGGGTCCAGACGCTGACCCGGTTCCATTGCTCGACCGGCCAGCCCATGAAAGCGCACAGCGCCTGATGCGCGAATGGGTCGACGAAACTCTCGACCGCCTCGATCTCGCTCCGTCCGCCCAACTGCTCCAGCCGCGCTCGTGCAAGTTGGCGACTGCGCGGCTCGAAGGCGGCCATCCGCTCGGGGCTGAAGTATCGCGTGAGCGCCCTGCGGTGTGCCGTGTGCGCAGGCGGATCCATGCCGTTGGGGATGGCGAGCCGTCGCGTAGCGCTGGTGAAGGTTTCCGGGTCGGATACCACGCGCATGATGTCGGAATGCTCGAACAGCGACCAGCCCAGGAAGTCGCTGCGCGCGATGGGACAGCGCTCGCGCATGTCGTCGTACGCGGCGCGCTGGTCCTCGAGCACCGCGGCGTCGCGTGGATCCCAATCAAGGACGTGGTCCTCAGTCACGAAACATCGCCTCCACTTCTGCCGTGAGTCCGGGCCGGCAGGGACAAACATCGGGCGCACCACGCCGGGCGTCAGGCCGCACGCTGTCTTCGAGCTGACGACGTTGCCACTTGTATTTTGCACGGAAATAGCCGTCAATAGCAAGCGACGAGCATCCACGGCAGCCAAGGGAGCCGCCGGTAGACTCAACAGGAAGAGGTTGGATGGCCAGCAGGAGGTCGGCCGGGACCGTTACTGGCGATACGCATAGCGGCCCGGTGCTGATTCAGGGGATTGGGGCCCGGCTCGTCGCCAACATGACCCAGAGCCTCACGGTTCCCAGCGCGACCTCGTTCCGCGACATACCGGTCAATGTCATGATCGAACAGCGGCGTCGGCTGAATGCTGCCCTGATCGGGCGGCGATTGTCGTTCACCCACCTGGTCGCATATGCCGTGGCCCAAGCGGCAGCAGTCCATCCCACCCTTGCCGCCCACTTCGTGGAGGTCGACGGGCGGCCGCATCGTATTGACGCCCGCACCATCAATCTCGGGCTGGCGGTCGACGTCCAGGCCCGCGACGGCCAGCCGTTTCTGGTCGTGCCCGTGGTTCAAGGTGCCGATGAGCTCGACTTTGCAGCCTTCGTGGCTGCCTACGACGATCTCGTTCAGCGAGCACGAACGAATCGCCTCACCGTCGATGACCTCGTGGGCGCCGACATCACGCTCACCAATCCGGGGACGGTGGGCACCACAGCGTCAGTACCGCGCCTGATGTCGGGCCAGGGTTCGATCATCGCCAGTGGTGCGATCCGCAAGATTGCTGGCGAGAGCGTCATGACGCTGAGCAGCACCTACGACCATCGGATTATCCAGGGTGCCGAATCGGGCCGTTTCCTGGCCACAGTGGAAGACATGCTCGGAGGGGCGGACGACTTTTACACCTACGTCGCCGACTGTCTTGGCATCCTGCCTTCCGTCGTCTCTGCGCCTGTCGGGACGCGCGGATCGGAAGCCGCTCGTGAGCCGTCATCCGGGACCCTTGCCGACACAGCCGCCGCCGTCGCCCTGGTGCGCTCCTACCGTCAGTTCGGGCACCGTGCCGCCGACCTCGATCCGCTCGGCAGCGCGCCGCCGGGCGACGAGGTCCTCGAGCCGGCGACGTGGGGCCTGAGCGCGGAGGGAATGGCGCACGTTCCGGCAGAGCTGCTGCGTGTGGATGTGCCGGGCACCACCCTCGCCGATGTCCTGTCCGAGCTCCGCCGAATCTATTGTGGGACGATCGCCTACGAAGTTGAGCACATTAACAACCACGACGAACGGACCTGGTTGCGGCACACGATCGAGACAGGCGCACACCGTGTTGCCCTTACGGCGCAGGACAAGGTCGCGCTCCTCACCCGGCTGACTTCGGTCGAGGCCCTTGAACAATTTATTGAGCGCGCCTATCTGGGCCAGAAACGCTTCTCGATCGAGGGTCTCGACGTCGTTGTCCCGATGCTTGATCAGATCATCGAGTTGGTCGCCGCAGGCGGCGCGCGGACGGTCGAGCTGGGCATGGCTCATCGAGGTCGCCTGAACGTCCTGGTCCACGTCGTCGGCATTCCCGATGCGGTGATCCTCGAAGAGTTCGAGCGCAGCCAGCCGACGGCGAGTCCAGAGCTGCCGGCCGAGGGTGAGACGAGCGACGTCAAGTATCACCGCGGTGCGGACGGCGTTCACCAAACGGTGCACGGTCCGATCCGGGTGACACTCTCCTCGAATCCAAGCCACCTCGAGGCAGTCAATCCGGTCGTGGAGGGCCGGGTACGCGCTGAGCAGACCGAACGCAATGCTGCCGAGGCAACTCACGACGCGCGCATTGCGGTACCCGTGCTGATCCATGGCGACGCCGCGTTTGCCGCGCAGGGTGTCGTTGCCGAGACTTTCAATCTCGCGCGCCTGGCCGGCTACACGACCGGCGGGACGATCCACGTTATCGTCGACAACCAGCTCGGCTTCACGGCCGGGCCCCGCGAAGGCCGATCGACCGACTATGCCAGTGATCCAGCCAAGGGCTTCGACGTCCCGATCGCCCACGTCAACGCTGACGATCCAGAGGCTTGCCTGGCGGCGGTACGGCTCGGCGTCTTCTATCGTGAGCGGTTCCAGAGCGATTTTGTGATCCATGTCGTGGGCTATCGCCGCCACGGCCACAACGAGGAGGATGAGCCGGCCTACACGCAACCGCTGATGTACGCCCGGATCGCCGAACACCCGACTGTGCGCGAGATCTACTTGCGTCGGCTGGTCGACCAGGGAGTGATCGGGCGCGAAGCCGGTGATTTGCTACTAGCCGCTGCTGGGGCGCGCCTGCGCGAAATTCATGAGTCGCTGGCCAAGGGATCGGTGGTCGGCGAACCCGAGGCGAGTCTGGCCGGCCCCCGCAGACGCCGCCAAGCCTCGAAGACAGTGCCCAAGACGGCCGTCTCCGCCGACCGTCTGCGTGAAATCAACGACGAGCTTCTGCACTGGCCATCCGACTTCGCGGTGAACCCCAAGTTGGTGCGTCAGTTCGAACGGCGGCACACGGCGCTGGGTCCGGGCGGCACCATGCAGTGGGCGCAGGCCGAGGCTCTGGCATTGGGCTCGCTGCTGCTCGACGGCACGCCCATCCGGCTGACGGGTCAGGACACGGAGCGCGGGACGTTCAGCCAGCGCCATCTCGTTCTCCACGATGTCACCACCGGCCGGCAGTTCACGCCCATCCAGCACCTTGCTGACGCGCATGCCTCGTTCGAGTTGCACAACAGTCCGCTCTCCGAATACGCCTGTCTCGGCTTCGAGTACGGCTATGCGGTGGCGGCCCCCGAGACACTTGTCCTGTGGGAGGCGCAGTACGGCGACTTTGCCAACGGCGCGGAGGTCGTAGTCGACCAGTTCATCATTGCCGGCCTCGCGAAGTGGGGCGAGACGTCCCGTCTGACGCTGTTGCTGCCGCATGGCTACGAGGGCCAGGGGCCAGAGCATTCGAGTGCCCGACTCGAGCGCTATCTGTCCCTCGGTGCAGAGGACAACCTGCGCGTGGCGAACTGCACGACGCCCGGCCAATACTTTCACCTGCTGCGCGACCAGGCCCTCCGCCCGATGATCCGACCGCTGGTGTTGATGACCCCGAAAGGCTTGCTGCGGTTACCGGTCGCGACATCGAGCCTCGACGAGTTGACGTCCGGCCGGTTCGAGGCCGTGCTCGACGACCCACGCCACGCAAAGTCAGCGAGCGATGTGCGCCGGCTCGTGTTGTGCAGCGGTCGCCTCTACTACGACCTGGATCGCTCGCCGCTGCGCGCAACGGCAAGCGACATGGCCATCGCACGAGTTGAGCTTCTGTACCCGTTTCCTGCCGAGCAGGTGCGCCAACTTGTCGCCCGCTATCCGGCCCTCGAGATTGTCGTCTGGGCGCAGGAGGAGCCGCGCAACATGGGCGCCCGCAAGTTTGTCCTGCCCAAGCTGCGCGAGCTCATCGAGGCCAGCATCCCGATCATCGATGTGTCGCGACCTGAACGTTCGAGTCCGGCCGAGGGGTACCACGCGGCCCATCGGACTCAGCAGGAATCGATAGTCATGCAAGCATTCGGAGACCGGCCAAAACGGCGCATGCGAAAAACTCCACAATCCTGATCGGTGGTGGACCTGGGCTTTCCTCCGTGGATCATCGCCGCGCATTGGATCAACGCCCTGTTCATCGGATTCCTGATCCGCGCAGGCATCCAGATTTTCGCGGCCTATCCACGCCTGTACTGGAACAGGAATTCCACGCCGGGTACCGAGTGGCTGAAGTTCCCTGGACGCCCGATTCCGACCGACCGACCGTGGACGGCGCTGGAGCAAGAGCGCGATGTCTCGTCGTGGCTTGGTCAGCCCGGCGGTAACAACCTCGGACTGGGGCGCCATTGGCACTTCTTCGCAGCGATCTTCTGGGTTCTCAACGGGTTCGTGTATGTAGTCCTGCTCTTCGCCACCGGGGAATGGCGGCGCCTGATCCCCACGTCGTTGTCGATCTTTCCGGACGCGTGGCAGACGTTCTTGACTTACATCAGCCTTCAACAACCGCCGCCGAGCGCGTTCAACCCGTACGATCCGCTCCAGCAGCTCGTCTATGCCGCCGTCGTGTTCCTGCTCGCTCCGTTCCTCATACTGACCGCCGCCGCCCAGTCACCCGGGATCGCGGCCCAGTTCCCCTGCTACGTCCGTCTGTTCGGCGGTCGCCAGGGTGCGCGCAGCCTCCACTTCCTGGGCCTCCTCGCCTTCATCGTGTTCATCGTCGGTCACACGTTCATGGTCATCTACACCGGCTTCGCGCGGAACATGAGCGACATGATCCTTGGCCAGCATGTGCACGATCAGAACCTCGGGGTCAGCATTGGGTTAGGCCTGATCGCCGCGATCCTCGGAATTTACGCAGTCACCTCCTGGGGTTCACGGCGCTCGCCCCGTACCGTTCAGCACTTGCTGGGAAGCGTCATCCGGCCCGCCATGCACGCGCTCGCGTTCCGCACGCGGTCGCACCAGTCGTACCGGCCGGACGAGATCTCGCCGT
>JBDTVN010000084.1:0-5937 GCA_040007155.1 Chloroflexota bacterium | reverse complement strand
GCCTTGAGGATCTTCATCGCTGATTCGCGGTTCTGGTGCTGCGAGCGCTCGTTCTGACTCTGTGCCGTGATGCCGGTCGGAATGTGGGTCAGGCGCACGGCTGAGTCGGTCTTGTTGACGTGCTGCCCGCCCGCGCCCTGGGAGCGGAAGGTCTCGATGCGGAGATCGTCGTCGGGGATTTCGCCAACCTCGGTGTCGTCGGCGACCTCGGGCACGACCTCGACCAGCGCGAAGGTTGTGTGGCGTCGCTTCTGCGAGTCATACGGGCTGATACGCACGAGTCGATGGACGCCGCGCTCGGCGCGCAGGTGCCCGTATGAATTGCGACCGTCGATGGCGACAGTCACGCTCTTCAAGCCGGCCTCTTCGCCCTCGAGCTGGTCGAGGATCTCGGTCGAGTAGCGGTGCCGTTGAGCCCAGCGCAGATACATGCGCAGCAGCATCTCAGCCCAGTCGGTGGCCTCGGTCCCGCCCGCACCGGCGGTGATCGTCAGGATCGCCGGGTCCGCGTCGTAGTCACCGGAGAAGAGCAGGCTGGTCCGGAGCGATTCGTAACTGGTCAGAACGGCTTGAAACTCCGACTCGAGTTCTGCTGCCAAATCGGAATCGGAGCCCGACTCGGCCAACTGGGCGAGCTCCAGCAGGTCGTCGCCGCGCTTCTCGAGCGCGCGCCACGCTGTGATCTCTTCTCTCAGGCCGTCGGCATCACGCAGCACCTTCTGAGCGGCACGTTGATCCGACCAGAAGCCAGGCTCGCTTGCCTCCGCGTCGAGCTCATCGACGCGTGTTTGTTTTGCGGCTAGGTCAAAGCCGCCCCGAGGTCGCGTGGACGCGCTCGACGAGCTCGCGCAAAGCAGCGATCTCCATCAGCCAGGTATTGCTTCGACTAGTTCCTGGCGCGCAAGTCCTGGAGCAAGATCGGCCGCAGCTCGATGATCTTCAACGCGGTCTTGCTCCGGGCGACGACGGGGTTGACACAGGGACAGTATCCGTTGTGTGGACATATCCCGCAGTTGCCGTCGCAATCGAGCGTCGCGGCGTAACTACAGGTGCGGCACTCTCGCTCACAGGCGATCAGATCCACGAAAGGATCGGCTAGTGCCGCTTTCGCCGGCTTGAGGTTCACGCCTCGCCAGACTCCTTGTTGAGCCCGGGCCCACCCTCGACCCCGGGGGACGTGGTTAGAACACGTACACCGGAGGAGGCACGGCCTCCGGAAGCGGGTGCTACCGATTATGCCTCATCGATTCATGCTTACTCAAGAGGCAATTTCGGATGCGACCCAGGAAGGCGTGATTTGCTCCGACAAAAGACGGAAGAAGCGCGCGTTTTTGGCCGACTCATCCGCGGCCTGATTGACCCACTTTGTCAGCAGACGCTCCCCACCGGCGTAGCAGAAGACGTAGGTTCGCCACAACGGATGCTCGACGAACTCGAGCGATTTGAGGGCACGCTCATGGGTCGATAGCGCGTCCTGTTCGAGGAAGCGCACTACGTCATCGCGTGATCGCTTGTCGACATACAGCTGGAGGGCGGCATCGCCGCCCGCGCCGCAAAACGTGTGCAGTGCGTTGGCGATGCGCCACTCTCGCTGCGCGTCGTCCGATGTGATGGCGAGGCCGGCGCGCTCGCAGATCTGCAGCAATATCTGCTGATAGCGCTCTTCTGTGTTGAGTAGCCACGCGCCCACCTCAGCCAGCCCCTCGCTGACGTATGCCTCGGACGTATTGATGAGCTGCGCGCTGGCCTCGCCGTAGCCCTTCGCGCGATAGAGGCGCGTCTCCTTCCAGGCATGCTCGAGGTGGTGACCGGGGAAAGTCTCGTGGGCCAGGATCATCGACAGCCCTTGAGCGCGCATGGGTAGGTCGGTGTTGACCTCGATGCGCGACGCCAGGTCGCCGTCATACCAGTTGTACGCTGCCCAGGGTTCGTTGGTCACCATGCTGAAGGTGCAGTGCTCGCCATCGGGCAGCGGCCATATGTTGCCTGCGCTCTGGCGCAGCTCGGCCGCGACCCAATCGATGATGGTGGGCAGTCTGTCGCCCGGAACGACGAGCTTGGTATCGCGCTGTGCCAGCCGGTCCCGCAGGTCGCCAGTCCCGGGCAGCAGGTCCTCGAGTTGGGCACGGACTGAGGCGTAGTCCTCGGGCGGCGTCGCGTCGGGCGTTGCGTCGAAGCAGCGCTGCACCTCTTGGACATACGGCAGGTCCTCGCCCAGCAGCTTGGCAACGATGGTCTCAAGGCCGAGCAGCTGGCGGTCGAGCCATTGCCTTCTCTGGGCGTCGTCTGTCGCGTCGTCAAGGCGCGCCCGCAGTGCTGCCGCTTGCACGCCCAACGCGGCCGCGCCCACGTTCGCGTCCACCGCCTGCTGGCGCAACTCGGGCGGGCCGTAATAGGCCTCGACGATCCCCTCCTGGAGCTCGCCGATGCCGAGTGCGATCAGCAGATAGTCGCGCGCCAGATTGTCCATCTCCCAGTCGAGGATCCGCTCCGGATCCGAATCCCGCAAGCTCAAGCTCCGTGACAGCGCTTGTATTTCTTGCCGCTGCCGCACCAGCACAGATCGTTGCGACCGAGCTTCGGCCCGTCGTCGGCCTTGGGCTTGGCGCCTCTTTCAGCGCCTGCGGCAGCAACCTGCTCACCGGCCGAGTACTGCAGGGCGCCGCGCCGCTCCTGGGTCTGGATGCCCTTGATGGCGACGCTGCCGGTCGTGCCCGCAGAGGTTGAGGACGCGACACCCGCAGTGGCGGGCTCGGGCTGCGCGGCCTGTTCGGCGTGGAACGTTCCGTCGGTGTGGACATGACCGCCCTTGACCGGCGTGATCTTGTCGGCCTTGCCATTGCCTCCGCCGCCTAGCTGAGCGGGGACCGGCATTGGGAACGTCTGCGAGGGCGCCGGCGCTTGGACCTGAACGCGGAAGATCGTGTTCGCGACCTGGCGGCTGATGAAGCCGCGCAACTCCTCGTAAAGCTTGAACGCCTCGCGCTTGAACTCGTTGAGCGGATCGATGCCGCCGTAGCCACGCAGGCCAATGCCGCGGCGCATGTCATCGAGCTCGGTCAGGTGGTCTACCCAGAGCGCGTCGATGGTGCGCAGCAGGACGAGCCGCTCGACCTGCGCCCAGACATCAGCTCCGAGGTCCTGCTCGCGCTTCTCGAGTGTTTCGTCGACCGCGCTGCGCAGATGTTCGAGCAACGCCTCGCGCTCGTTGAATTGGGCCAGGCCATCGGCATCCAGATCGTCCCCGACGAGTCCCATCTGGCCGAATTCGCGTGCCAGCCCGTCGTAGTCCCAATCATGCTCCAGGCCCGACGTATGGCTGTCGACCAGTGACTCGATCTCGTCATCGATGAAGGTGCGGACCGTGTCGGTCAGGTCCTCATTGCGCAGCACTTTGTCGCGCTCGGCATAGATCGTTTCGCGCTGCTTGTTGATGACGTCGTCGTATTCGACGACGCGTTTGCGGATGTCGAAGTTGTAGCCCTCGACTCGAGTCTGGGCGCTCTCGATCGTGCGCGAGACAAGGCCGTGTTCGAGCGACACGTCGCCCTGGAGCCCCATGCGCTCCATGAGGCCGGTCACGCGGTCCGAGGCAAAGCGCTTCATCAGCATGTCCTCGAGGGACAGGTAGAAACGCGACGAACCCGGGTCGCCCTGCCGGCCGGCGCGCCCGCGCAGCTGGTTGTCGATGCGGCGCGCCTCGTGGCGCTCGGTGCCGATGATGTGCAGGCCGCCCGCCGCAACCACCTTCTCGTGGTCCTCTGCAGCGTCGGCCTTCGCCTTCGCCAGTGCGGCCTCATATACGTCAGGTGGCGCCTCGGCTGGGTTGATGCCCTGGCGGTGCAAATCTGTTGAGGCCATGCCGGCGGGGTTGCCGCCGAGCAGGATGTCGGTGCCACGGCCGGCCATGTTGGTCGCGATGGTCACCGCGCCGCTCCGGCCGGCCTGGGCCACGATCGGGGCCTCCTTCTCGTGGAACTTGGCATTGAGGACGTCGTGCTTGATGCCGCGTCGCTTGAGCAGGTCCGACAGGACCTCGCTCTTCTCGACGCTCGTGGTGCCGACGAGAACAGGCCGACCGACCTTGGTCATCTCCTCGACTTCATCGATCAGTGCGTTGAACTTCGCATCCTCGCTGCGGTAGACGATGTCGGTCTCGTCGCCGCGGACCATGGGCCGGTGGGTCGGCACCCCGACGACCTCGAGGCCGTAGATCTTGTAGAACTCCTCCTGCTCGGTCAGGGCAGTACCGGTCATGCCCGACAGCTTTTCGTAGAGTCGGAAGTAGTTCTGGAACGTGATCGTGGCGAGGGTCACCGACTCGCGCTGGACGCGCAGCCCCTCCTTGGCCTCGATCGCCTGGTGTAGGCCTTCCGACCAACGCCGGCCGGGCATCTTGCGCCCCGTGAATTCGTCGACAATGACGATCTCACCGTTCTCGACGATGTACTCCTTGTCGACGTGGTACAGCGCGTGGGCCTTGAGGGCCTGCTCGAAGTGACGGGCGAGGCGTGGATCGGCATCGAACATGTTGTCGACCTTGAGCAGGCGCTCGATCTTCTCAATGCCCTGCTCGGTCGGCGAGACGGCGTGCTCCTTGAGGTCGATGAAGTAGTCGCCGTCCTCCGGATCACCCTCTTGCCAGTCCGATCGGCGCTCGCGCAACTTGGGCACGAGTCGGGCGAACTGGTAGTAGAGGTCCTCCGATTCGGCCGCCTGACCGCTGATGATGAGCGGCGTCCGAGCCTCATCGATAAGGATGTTGTCGACCTCGTCGACGATGCCGAAGTAACGCTCGCGCTGAACGCGCAGGTCGAGTTCCGTGACCATGTTGTCGCGCAGGTAATCGAAGCCGAACTCGTTGTTCGTGCCGTAGGTCACGTCCGCGGCGTAGGCCTCGCGCCGTTCGACGGGGCGCAGGTTGAGCAACACCTCGTCCGTCCCACGATGGGTCGGGTCGAAGACGTAGGCAGTCTCGTGCTGGATGATGCCGACCGTCAGCCCCATGCCGTGGAAGATCGGACCCATCCACTGTGGGTCACGCTTGGCCAGGTAGTCGTTCACGGTCACCACATGGACACCGCGCCCGGACATCGCGTTCAGCGCGGCGGCGAGCGGCGCGACGAGGGTCTTGCCCTCGCCCGTCTTCATCTCGGCGATCTTGCCCTGGTGCAGGACCATGCCACCGATCATCTGGACGTCGAAGTGGCGCATGCCCAGCTTGCGCTGGCTGATCTCGCGCGCCGCCGCAAACACCTCGGGCAGCGCGTCGTTGAGGACGCCTTGAAGATGCTTGATGTCAGCCTTCTCGCGCGCGCGCCGCAGCTCGCGCCGGCGCTCCGAGGAGTCGGCGTTCAACTCGTCGTCTGACGGCTCGCTCGGTGTCGCATCCTCGCGAATCTCGTCGCGCAGCTGGATCATCCGCGCGCGAATCTCTTCGTCGCTCAACGGGCTGAACTCAGCCTCGAGCGAATTGATCTCGTCGACGGCTGACTGGAGCTTCTTGACTTCGCGGCTGTTGGAGTCAAAAAGACGGGAAATAAGGTTCGGCATGAGACCGCCAAGTATAGGTTGGGTACTTCTGGGGCCTGCTCTCAGAGGAGTGCTGTGCCACACTCACGGCCGAATGACAGGCGGATCAGAGGGGATTGCTGGGGAGCGGGCCACACCCGCGGACGGGCCAGCCACGCCCGCTGCCGCGCCGCTTACACCCGCGGCAACGCCCGCGCCATGGGACACCACAACGTCCGCAGCCGCGCCCAAGCCGACCAACAACCACCATCGCTTGATCGCCGTGAGCCTGGTGTTGTTCGTCTTCACCTCGCTGACCTACTTCATGCTTGGCAGCGGCCGCACGCCGTACGACTTCCAGCTGTCGCAGGCCAACAACATCGTCCACGGCCACCTCGACATGACCGAGGAGTACACGCACAACCT
>JBDTVN010000083.1:0-5987 GCA_040007155.1 Chloroflexota bacterium | reverse complement strand
AGTGGTCGAGATGGGCGTGCCGACCTTCAAGGCGTTCATGGTCTACGACTTCGGGCTACCTCTGGCGTCGATCGCGGTCGCCCTGCGGGCGGCGGCGCGGTCGCGCGGCATGCTGATGGTCCACGGCGAGGACCGCGCCGCCCTCGAGGCCAACATCGCCCGCCTCAAAGCGGAGGGCCATACCCAGCCGCGCTTCCATGCCGAGTCGCGGCCGCCATACGTCGAGACGGCCGGCACGCGCATGGCGATCGAGATGGCGCGCGCCGAGGACGCGCCGGTGTACGTCGTGCACCTCTCGTCGCAGCAGGCGCTTACCGAGATTAAGAACGGGCGGTCAGTCGGCGGCAAGGTCTTCGTCGAAACGTGTCCGCACTTCCTGGTCCTCGACGAGTCGCGTTACAAGCTGCCCGACGCCGACTGCGCGCGCTACATCATCTCGCCGCCGCTGCGCTCACCCGCGGACCGCGACGCGCTCTGGCACGCGCTCGCTGACGGGACGCTCAACGTCGTTTCGACCGATCACGTGCCTGACACGGTCGCTGAGAAACGCGGCTGGGACATCTGCTTCGACCAGATCAGCAATGGCGCGCCGGGCATCGAGACGCTGCTCTCGCTCGTCTACAGCGAAGGTGTCCAGCGCGGTCGGATCACCGTGGAGCGCATGGTCGACGTGCTGTCGACGACTCCCGCGCGACTCTTCGGCATGTCCAACAAGGGCGCGATCGAACCGGGCAAGGACGCGGACCTCGTGCTGTTCGACCCGCAGGAGCGACGCACGATCACCCAGGCCGAGTTGCACCACACGAGCGACTACACGCCGTATGAGGGCCTCGCCGCGAGCGGGCTCGTCCGCTCAACCCTCGTCCGCGGCGAGTTCGTCGTGCGCGACGGGCACTTCGTCGGCCGCCGCGGCCACGGCCAATTCCAAGAGCGGCGCCTGGCTTAGCCGAGCATCTCGTATGCAGGGATCGTCAGGAACTCGACGAATTCGTCGGATAGGGCGACCTGTTCGAAGAGCTCTGCCGCTCGCGGGTGCTGGGTCTGCCAAGGTTCCAGTTCGCGCAAAACCTGTTCGCGGCTGAACTTGCCGACCTTGACCCACTGCCAGACCTGCGAGCGCGAGATCTCGGCCGTGGCCGCATCCTCCATCAGGTTGTCCAGGGCGGCGGCACCAACCCCGGCCAGCCAGGCATCGATGTAGCGGACTCCGACCGACACGTTCGTGGCCAGTCCGGCCTCCGTCTCTTGCCCGCCGGGGACAGAGAAGTCGAGCAGCTGGGCGGCCTCAATATCGAGATCGTTGCGCTGGCGGTATTTCTGGTTTGGGTGGTCGCCGAGCGCCTTATCGAAGATGTCCATCGCCACCGGCACCAGGTCGGGATGGGCAACCCAGGTCCCGTCGGAGCCGTCACCCGCTTCGCGTTCCTTGTCCTCGCGCACTTTGGCAAGAGCCTGCTCAGTCACCTCTGGCTCGCGTCGATTGGGAATGAACGCGCTCATGCCGCCGATGGCGTGTGCGCCGCGCCGGTGGCACGTCTTGACGAGCAGCTGCTGATAGGCGCGCATGAAGGGCACGGCCATGGTGACCTGCGCTCGGTCCGGCAGCAGCGCCCGTTCCGGGTCAGCGGCGAAGCACTTGATGATGCTGAAGATGTAGTCCCAGCGGCCGGCGTTGAGACCCGCGGCATGATCGCGCAGCTCGTACAGGATCTCGTCCATCTCGAACGCGGCCCAGATCGTCTCGATCAGCACGGTGGCGCGGATCGAGCCGTGGGCGATGCCGAGCCGCGCCTGAGCCCAGGTGAAGACCTCGTTCCACAGTCGCGCCTCGCGATGGCTCTGCATCTTGGGCAGGTAGAAATAGGGTCCACTCCGGCGCTCGAGTGCCGCGGCCGCGTTGTGGAAGACGTAGAGCCCAAAGTCGAAGAGGCTCGCTGACACAGGTTGGCCGTCGACTTCCAAGTGGCGCTCCACCAGGTGCCAGCCGCGCGGCCGAACGACGAGCGTCGCGAGCGTGTCGCCCAGCTTGTAGTCCTTGCCCTCAGGTGAGTGGAACGAGAGCGTGCGCCGCACGGCATCCGCGAGCGCCGCCTGACCGCCGACCACGTTGGCCCATGTCGGCGAGAGCGAGTCCTCGAAGTCGGCCATGAAGACCTTCGCGCCGCTGTTGAGTGCGTTGATCGTCATCTTCGCGTCAGCGGGACCGGTGATCTCGACGCGGCGATCGTTGAGGTCCGCCGGCGCTGACGCGACCGTCCAATCCGACTCACGAATGTTGGCCGTTTCCGCGAGAAATCCCAGGCCTTCGCCGCTCGCGAACCGGGCGGATCGTTCGCGCCGCGCGGCGAGGATCTCCTGTCGGCGCGGCTCGAACTCTGCGGCGAGCCCGGCGACGAAGTCGAGCGCTTCCGGAGTCAAGACCCTTTCTATTCCAGGAACGGAGGCTCCGACTACCCGCGCTTCTGCCATCTACGAGCTCCTCTTTGGCGGACCCAGCTTGGGCAGGTTGAGGTCGTTGATCTTGATCCCTTTGGCCGACTCGGCGATAAGAGCCTCAAGTCTGCGCAACCTCGTTTGCTCCTGCTTGGCCTGGAGCACCCACCACGTCATGGACTTACGGTAACCCGGCGTCTGGGCGCGCCAGAACTCCCATGCGGCTTTGTTCCTGCGAAAAACGGCTGACATGTCTGTGGGCAGGTCGGGCGGGCGCGTCTCGTAGGTGTAGACGCCGGGCTCCGGTTCGCGCCGCGCCTCGAAGGCTTTGATGCCGGCGGCGTGCATCCTGCCGGCTCTTTTCAGCTCCTCAACGCGGGCGATGTTGAGCTGGCTCCAGTTGCTGCGCGCACTGCGCGGCGAGAAGCGGGTTGTGACCGCGAGGTCGTCGACGCGGTTGGTCTGACCATCGATCCAGCCAAAGCAGAGCGACTCCAGCACGGCCTCGTCGTAGCTCATGGCTGTGCGGCCGGCGCCTTTCTTCCAGAAGCCGATCCACTGGGAAGTCTGTTTGTTGTGGTTCGCTTCCAGCCACTTGCGGAAGGCACCGACCGACTCGAAGAACCGGATGTTCTCCGGCTTCACCAGCCGCCGGCCTCACGGAGCAGGCGATGGAGCACGCGAGCGGATACCACGCGGCGATAGTCGGCGGTGGATCGGACGTCGTCGATCGGGTGGATCTCAGCCGCGAGGGTCGCGGAAGCGTGATCGGCAGTGGTTTCGCGCGGTGCGGCACCCTCGAGTACGCGCTCTGTTTCAGGCGCGCGGATCGGGGTGGCTGCGACGGACCCTAGTGCCACGCGCACGTCTCGCCAGACGCCTCCGTCCTCGCGCCAGCTGATTGCCATGACAACTTTGCTGATCGCCTGGGCGCGGCGCGTGCCGACTTTGCGGAACCGCACCTGGCGGCCGCGCGGCAACGGGAAGCGGATGCGCACCAGCAGCTCGTCGTCCGCGCGCGCCGTCTTCCGGTACGCCGGCCAAAAATCCTTCGCCGCGACCGTGCGCTCGCCGCGGGCGCTGCTCAGCACCAATTCCGCGTCCATCGCCAACATAACCGGCAGCGTGTCGCCCGCGGGTGACGCGTTGATCGCGTTGCCGCCGATCGTCCCGCGGTTCTGGATCTGCGCCGCGCCGATGGTCGCGGCCGCTTCCACGAGCGCGGGCAGGTGCTCGCGCACCGCGTCGGAGCGGCGGATGTCCGTGTACGTCGTGAGCGCGCCCATCGTGAGCACGCCGTTCTCCACCGTGATGCCGCGCAACTCAGGGATGCGCCAGATGTCGAGGACGCGCTCCGGCGGCGGCGCGAGGTCGCCCGTGATCTGCACGATGAGGTCGGTGCCGCCGGCCAGCGGTCGCCAGCCGCCATCTGTGGCGAGCAGCGCCAGCGCGTCGGCGAGGTTGGCCGGTGACGAGATCGGTGGTTCGACGCGCATCTAATTGTCGGGCGTCGCGGTTGCGGCCATGCCAATCGCGTCGATGATCTTGGTGTAGCCGGTGCAGCGACACAGGTTGCCCGCGATCGCCTCACGGATGGCGTCCTCGTCAGGCCCGCCACCGGCTGCGATGTAGGCGCGGCCGGCCATGAGCATGCCCGGTGTGCAGATGCCGCACTGCGCGCCGCCCGTTTCGAGGAACGCCTCCTGCAGCCGATCGAGCCCGCCCTGCGGCGCGAGCCCCTCGACCGTGACGACCTTCGCGCCGTCGACCTGGGATACGGGGACCAGACATGAGTTCGCGAGCTCGCCGTCAATCAGGACGCTGCACGCGCCGCATTCCCCCTCGCCGCAGCCCTCCTTAGTGCCGGTTAGCCCCAGGTCCTCGCGCAGCGCGTCGAGCAGTCGGCGCATGCCCGGCACATCCAGTGACTGTTCGGCACCGTTGACGGTCAGTCGGTAGGTCATCGGTCGGTGGCCCTCATCCGTCGTATGGCCCGCGCATGGGCTGCGGATCGGTCTTGGCATCAGGCGCTGGATCGAGGCCGGCCTCTGGCGTTCCCGCGCTGACACCGGTCTTCGCGGAAACGGTTGAGATGCCCGGCGCCGGCGGCGGCGTCATCCCGTGGAGCGCGGCGAGGATGCGCTCGGGCGAGGCGGGCAGATCATGGATCCAGACGCCGGTGGCGTCGTGGATTGCCGCGACTACGGCCGCGGCCGGAACGTCCATGGGCAGCTCGCCCACGCCCTTCGCGCCGTGGGGCGCGCCACTGAACGGCTCTTCGACGAGGATCGAATCGATCCGCGGCGCATCGAGTGCGGTGGGGATGATGTACGTCGCGAGGCGGTCGTTGAGGTAGCGGCCGTCGATGAGCTTGATCTCCTCGATCGTCGCGTAGCCGACCGCCTGCAGCGTGCCGCCCTCGACCTGGCCCTCGGCCATGACGGGGTGGATGACATGGCCGATGTCATCGGCCGACACGACGTTCTTGACCGTCACCTCGCCGGTGTCCAGATCAACATCGACCTCGGCCACACATGCGGCCCAGCCGTAGGCCGGGTAGGCGTCGCCCTTGTAGGTCTTGTCGTCGAATTCGACGCCGGGGTACGGCTCGAACTGCTGGTCGATACGCAGCCCGTTGTGCTCGCGGGCGTAGTCGACATAGGTTGCGGCGAAGGTGCCACCGGTCGCTTCCTCAATCGTCGCGCGCATCTTGCGGGCGGCCTTGATGACGAGTCCACCGACGACCATGGCCGTGCGTGACGCGACCGTCGGCCCGCTATCGGGAACGATCGAGGTGTCCTGCGGGGCGATGTCGACCGCATCCACGGGCACGTCCAGCTCCTCGGCGGCGAGCTGCGGGAAAATCGTCTTGGTGCCCTGGCCCATCTCGGTCGACGCGGTCAGAACGAGGATCTGGCCGTCGCTGGTCAGCTCCAGTGACGCCACGCTCGCGAGGTGGACTTCGCCGCTCCCCGTGAAACCGGCGCCGTGCCAGGCCATCGCCAGGCCAATTCCTCGTGCGGTCTTCTCGGACGCCGAAGAAAGGACAGCCGACTTCCCGCCTGGACTGCGTTCCTGCCGCTGTCTGGACGTCTGCGTTCGGATCCGCTCGAACTCCGCTGCCTCCGTTGCTCGGTCGAGCACTTCGTGCGCGGCGACGCTCTCGCGCAGCACCTGCTCGGACGGCGTGGTGTCGCCCAGCTTGTAAGCCCATTTGCGGCGCAGCTCGAGCGGCGAGATCTGCAGCGCTTCGGCTATGCGGTTGACCTGCATCTCGGCCGCGAACTCGGTCTGCGGCGCGCCAAAGCCGCGAAACGCACCATTGGGCGGCGTGTTGGTCGCGACCGCCCGACCGCGAATGCGCACGTTGGGGCACACATACGGGCCGCCCGCATGGAGCGTGCCGCGCGACAGCACCACCGGCGTGAGCGTGCAGTAGGCGCCGCCGTCCATGACGACATCGATGTCCTGCGCTACCAGCGTGCCGTCACGCATGACGCCAGTGCGGTGCGTGACGATCGCCGGGTGGCGCTTCGTCGTTGCCGCGAGGTCTT
>JBDTVN010000082.1:0-5991 GCA_040007155.1 Chloroflexota bacterium | reverse complement strand
GAGGCACGTCCCCGAGCAAACGCGCCCGGCGCAGGTTGTCCTCATATAGCGGTCGCGCTCTGCCGAGATCGCCCATTGTCTTATAGGTGAACGCTAGGGTGCGTGTCGTCCAACGCAGTGACGAGTCGTCGCCGACCTCGCGGAACAGCCGGACACTTTCGGTGAGGAGCCGCTCCGCCTGCGCAAGATCGCCGGCGTCGAGATTCAGCGCCCCGAGCTGCCACAGAGAAGTCGCCATGCCCTGGAAGTTGCCGAGCGAGCGGTGCAGCGCCAACGCCTCCTCCGTCCAACTCGTAGCCGTCGCCTTGTCCCCAATCTTGGAGGCGATCATGGACGCCCCGTTGAGGGCCTTGGCGCGGGCGGCCGTCGGACGTTCGTCGGCCCGAACCAACCTCTCGAACCGCCGCTGCGCTTCGATGTGGTGGGCGCGCTGGTCCCAGAACTCCGATACTGCTCCGGCCAGTCGTAAGGCATCCTCCAACTCGCCCGAGTGCTCTAGGTGGGCGAGAGCAGCTCGGAGGTTGTCGTGCTCCCGTTCGAGCCGCTCGTGCCATGGTTCGGCGCCCGGTCCAAGGAGATAGGGCTCAGCCTCCTCGGCGAGTCTCAGGAAGTGTTCGGCATGAAGGCGCCGGATCTCTTCTGCTCCACCAGACTCCACGAGTCGCTCTGCGGCGTAATCGCGAATCGTCTCGAGCATCGAGAAACGGTCCGCGGCGTGGCGCACGAGGCTCTTGTCGACGAGCGACTGAAGTTCGTCCATGTCGGCGTGACAGACCTGCTCGGCTGCCTCGAGCGTCCAGCCGCCTGCGAAGACAGAAAGCCGCGCGAAGAGTGCCTGCTCGCCAGGAGTCAACAGGTCGTACGACCACTCGATCGTCGCGCGCAACGTCTGCTGGCGCGCCTCGGCATCGCGCCCGCCCTTCAGCGCGTCGAGCCGCTTGGCGATCCGCTCCAGAATCTGGGCGGGAGATAGGACCCTGGTCCGCGCGGCGGCCAGCTCCACGGCCAGAGGCAGATTGTCCAAACGGCGACACAGCTCGGCGATCGTCTCGTCGGACGGCAGCGCGGCGCGGGTGGTGAACAGTTCGACTGCCTCTGGAGTGGCTAGTGGCGGCACGGGGTATTCCACCTCGCCGCGGACGCGGAGGAGTTCGCGACTGGTGTCGAGCAGGCGCAGGTTAGGGCACTGCTCGACCAGCCCGGCGAGCTCGGGCGCGGCCTCGACCACCTGCTCGAGGTTGTCGAGCACGAGCAGCATATGGCGCACGCCGATGTGCTCGATCAGGCCATTCTTGGCTCCGATGACCTGGCCTATTGTCGCGGTGACCAGGGCGGGGTCGCGCAATGAGGCCAGGTCCACCCAGAAGACTCCGTTGCGAAAGTCGGGCACGACCTGCGCGGCGCTCTCGATGGCAAGGCGCGTCTTGCCGCTCCCGCCCGGGCCGGTCAGCGTCACCAGGCGTGCGCCGTCGTTCAGCAGAGCGCCGATGTCGGCGACCTCGCGCTCTCGGCCGATGAACGAGCTGGCCGGCCGCGGCAGGTTGGTGTTCGAGATCGTTCGCAGCGGTGGGAAATGTCCGCGGCCAAGCTGGTAGATCCAGACCGGGGAGTCGAAGTCCTTGAGTCGATGCTCACCCAGGTCGAGCAGCTCGATGCCGTCACCCACGCCCTGATGAGTCGCCTTGGATAGCAGCACCTGGCCGCCGTGGCCGGCGGCGGCGATCCGCGCGCCGAGGTGGACGTCCTGCCCGACGTAGCCTTCCCCGGACAGATGGGGAGCACCGGTGTGGAGGCCCATCCGTACGCGGATCGGGCCTGCCGAGAGCGCCCGCTGCGCTTCGGCCGCGGCGCCGAGCGCACCCGCCGCATCGGCGAAAACGACGAAGAAAGCGTCGCCCTGGGTGTCGACCTCCACCCCAGCGTGGTGGGCGAGGGCGTCACGCAGCAGGCGCCGGTGCTCGGCCAGCGCAAGGCTGTATTTCTCGGCGCCCAGCTCGTGCAGCAGCCTCGTCGAGCCCTCGATGTCGGTGAACAGGAAAGTGACTGTGCCGGTCGGCAGCTCAGGCATCGGTCGACTCTATCCGAGCGCGTCGCCCTCTTCGCGACAGCGGTTGACGAGCCGGCCGATGTGCTCGATGTCGACAACGACCTCGTCGCCGTCGCGCAGCATCCGCTTGGGGTCGCGGAACCAGCCCACGCCACTTGGCGTGCCGGTGGCGATCACATCGCCCGGCTCCAAGGTGAACGCCTGCGAGCAGAACGACACCAAGGCCGCGACACCGAACACCATCTCTGCCGTCGACGCATCCTGCATCACCTCGCCGTTGACCAGGCAGCGCACGCGCAGTGCCTGCGGATCGGCGATCTCGTCGGCCGTGACCAGCCACGGACCCATGGGGCAGAACGTGTCGAGCGACTTGCCGCGGACGAACTGCTTGTCGCTGTACTGAAGGTCGCGCGCGCTGACATCGTTGAGACAGGTGTATCCGGCGACGTAGTCAAGCGCGTCAGCTTCACTGACTCTGCGACATGTCCGACCGATGACTGCCGCCAGCTCAGCCTCGAAGTCGACCGCCTGCGTCAGCCTGGGATCCCACCGAATCTGCACGCCATGGCCAATGACCGACGTTGTGAGCTTGGCGAAAAGGACGGGATGGTCGGGCGCGTCGCGCTTGCCTTCGGCAGCGTGGGTGGCGTAATTGACGCCTGCCGCGACGATCTTCCCGGGCCGCGGCACCGGCGCCAGCAGCTCGACTTCGCTCAAGGGCGCTGTCTCGGGCTGATCGGCCCCACGCAACGCCGCCTTCAGTGCGTCCGCGCTGTCGGGCCAACCCGCAAGGAGGTCGGTCATCGTGCCCGCGATGCCCGGCGCCAGAGACGCCGCTGCAACCACGGTCTCGCCCTCCACGATACCCAGACGCGCGTCACGACCCGGCTCCCCAGCAAAGGCGGACGGCGACCGATAGGAAACGAGCCTCACGATGTGCGCCTCACTTGTCCGGTTTGGGCGACGAGCACTCCGGCGACGACCATCACGCCGCCGATCAGCTGAACGGGATTGAGGAGTTCGCCAAAAAGCAGCGCAGCCATCGCGATTGTGTACACCGGCTCGACCGTGCTGACCAGTGATGCCTGGGCCGCGCCGATGCGCCGCGCCCCGGCGTAGAACGTCTGCATCGCCAGCGCGGTGCTGATCAGGCCGACACCGAAGAGCGCCCACCAGATGTCACCCGGAATCTGGGCGGGCAGCCACGGCCGATTCGTGGCGATGGCCGCGATAACCCAGCCGATAGCGGTGGCAGTGAGCATGACCGCGGCAGTGGGCGCCGGCTCGGCCATGTCGGACCCGGTCGCCTCCGAGTCGTACGGCGGCGAAGTTGTCGCGTCGGCGTCGGTTCGGCGTCGCTCCCCAGAGAACCGCGCAGCGAGGATGATCCAGACCGCGTAAATGATCGGTGACGAGACGATCAGCACCAGCCCCTGGATCGGAACTGGATGGGAAGCGTCGATGCCGCCGACCGCGAGAGCGACGCCGGCGGTTGCCAGGGCGAGTGCGAACCATGGCCGGCGCCCATGCAGCCGGTGCGCGAACCGAATCGACAGCACGGCAACGATCGACGGATAGATATAGACGACCAGTGCCGACAGTGACGCGGGCACTGTCTCCAGCGCGGCGAAGTAGGTGCCGGTATTGCCCATGTAGAAGATGCCCAGTGCCAACAGTGAAAGCACCCGGCGGCGCGACAACGAGCGCAGCGCCCGGCGGTGAGCTGGCCACACGAGCAGCCAGCCCCACGACAGCACCGCGGCGAAGATGAAGCGCCACGCGATGAGCGTCATCCAGTCGAGGCCTGCGGCGTAGATCGGCTTGGCAAAGAGCGGGCCGGAGCCAAAACCGCAGGCGGAGACGACGATCAGCACGATGCCGATCAGGCGCGATCGATCCATGAGCGTCCGAGGGTAGACTGCGGCCCGTGAACGTGCGGGTGGTCGCTGACGATCTCATCTGGGCATCGCGTTTGGTCGCGGCGGTCGAGCGCGCGGGCGCCACGCCGGTGCGCGACGCAGGCGCGTCCGCGGAGCTGGCGATAGTCGATCTGAACGGCCGCGCGTATGACGGCATTGCCGCTGTCTCGACCGCTGCCGCGGGTGGCGCGACGGTGATCGCGGTCGCGCAACACGAGGATCTCGACAGCCGCAAGCGCGCGCTGAGCGCTGGAGCGCGACGCGTTTTTTCCTACCAGAAGATGTTCAGCGATGGTCCGCAGGTCGTGGCTGATCTGGTCGCCGGCCGCTACGACGCACCCGCGCACGAGCCAGTGGAGACGCGCGCGTGAGCACTCATTCCATCGCGCCCGAGCGTTACGCCGCGCGGCTGGCCAAGGCCCAGGCGGCGCTGCCCGCTGAGGACGCGTCGGCATTGCTGCTGGGCGCGGGGTCGGACCTGCAGTACCTCACCGGCTACGGCGCGCACGAGTCAGAGCGGCTGACGATGCTCGTCGTACCGGCCGCTGGCCGCCCAACGCTGGTCTTGCCGCGGCTCGAACTCGCGCTTGGACAGAGTTGCACCGCGGGCCGGGGCGGACTCATCGATCTTTCGCCCTGGGAAGAGACGGATGATCCGATCGCGCTGGTGGCGACCAAGCTCGACGACACGGACAGCCGGCCCGAAATCCAGCTGGGCGCCCTGGGCGGCACATGGGGCCGGCTCGGCGGGCTGCTGGTCAGCGATCGGCTGTGGGCGACCTTCCTGCTCCGCCTCCAGGCGGCGCTGCCGGATGCCGCATTCGGCCTCGCCTCGACCGTTCTGACGGCGCTGCGCCTGACCAAAGACGCCGCGGAGATCGAGCTGCTGCGCAAGGCCGCTCACATGGCCGACCGCGTTGTCGAACAAATCGCGGCTGGTCGACTGATCGGCCGGACAGAAGCAGACGTTTCCAAGGAAGTCTTCGATCGGCTGGTCGCGCAAGGCC
Source organism: Chloroflexota bacterium (assembly GCA_040007155.1). Taxonomy (GTDB): domain Bacteria; phylum Chloroflexota; class Limnocylindria; order Limnocylindrales; family CSP1-4; genus JALYGJ01. The sequence goes on along the minus strand of JBDTVN010000082.1, from coordinate 1,018 downwards.
ACGACAGCGCCGAGTTTGCGATCGTCGCCAGCGGTGCTAACGCGGCCTCACCGCATCATCAAGTCGGGCAGAAGGTCATCGCGGCGGGCGAGCCGATCGTGCTTGACATCGGTGGTCGCCTCGAGGGCTACTGGTCCGACACGACGCGCACCCTGTGGGTCACCGGTGTTGAGAACATCCGACCCACCGCAGAGTTTGCCAAGCTCTTCGGCGTACTCCTGCAGGCCCAGGCGGCGCAGCGTGCCGCGCCGAAGCCTGGTCTCGTCGCCGCCGAGCTCGACGCCGTGGGCCGCAAGATCATTGCCGACGCCGGCTACGGCGAGAACTTCATGCATCGCACCGGCCACGGCACCGGACTCGACGGTCACGAGGACCCGTACATCGTGTCGAGCAATGACCAGCCGCTCGCGATCGGCAACGTCTTCAGCATCGAACCCGGCATCTATATCGAGGGCAAGTACGGCGCGCGCATCGAAGACCTGGTCGCCTGCGCCGCAGCCGGCGTTGACGAACTCAATGTTTCATCGCGCGACCTGTACGTGGTCCGCGGCTGACGGTGCCTGACGAAAGCGGGGCGTCCGTCGAAGACGCCACCGATGCCCAGCGCGGACCGACTGCGGCGCAGTTCCGGCGCTTCATCAAGTCGCGCTCGTATGTGCCTCTGCATGAGCTGCGCCGGCGCTTCGAATTGCCGGGTGAGCTCGACGATGTGTCTGGTGTCGATATGTCCGGTCACGGTCGCGTCTACGTGGGATTGCCGCCGCGTGAAGCCGATTTCATCGCAACCCTGGTGAGAGACGGCGACATCGGCGTGGAGCTGTCGCGCGATCCAAGCGTGCCAATTGTCGTCGGCGTCTATCCCATGAGGCCAGTCACCCGGAGCTAGGCGCCTGGTCTCGCCGCGCAGCTGTCTTCGCAGCTGGCCTTCGGGCCGCTGCTACGCGCTCGGCGCGATCCGGCGCCAGCGGCGCCTGATCTCGCCTCGCTTGTGGCGTATACTCCTGGGGAGTATGCAAAC
>JBDTVN010000081.1:0-6058 GCA_040007155.1 Chloroflexota bacterium | reverse complement strand
TCGTGATGTAGAAGCCGTTGGCATCAGCGCCGATGTGCGGATAGTCACCCAGGTACGGGCCCGGGTTCACGCCACCGGTGTTGGTGCCGTCGTTGGTGACGTCCAGCCTGTAGACGTTCCACGCGCCCGTTGGGTTGGACGTTACGCTGACTCCGATATCGAGGTGGTTGACGCCGGTGAATGCGCCATTCGGCTGCGTTTCAAGGGTGAGCACGACGAGAAAGAACCGCCCGGTCTTCGCGTCGTAGAGGCAGCTCGGATCGGTGACAAACTGTGCCCGGACGCCCGTCGATCGATCGATCGCCGGCGCGTAGCCGTAGAACGAGTTGAGGTCGATCGCGTGATGAACATCGCGCGGCGCCCCCGTCACGACGTTGGTTGCCGTGTTGTCGGGCAGCTGCGACACGCCCGCCATGTTGAACACGTTGAACACGTCGTTCACCGCTTCGACAACGTATCCATTGCCGACGCACATGGCCTGGTCAGGCGGCTCGACGGTGAACTGGTTGCCACCGCGCGCGTAGCGCTGCTGGTAGAGGTTCAGGCCCTCGAAGCCGTTGATGAAGGTCGGGTTCGACTTGGCCTTCTTGCCACTATTTGCGGATACCCCGTGGCCATGCCCATTGGACAGACTGCGGTCAATGATGTTGCCCGAGAATGCATCCGGGCTGTCTTCGTCTTCCTGCCCGGCGAACTCATCCGTCGTGGGGCTATTCGCGGCGGACGGAGTGAACGAACCCGTCGATGGGGTGGTGCTTCCGCCCTTACTTATGGTCCGGACGTCACCGCTCGTCGAAGTCGAGCCCTTGGCGACGGTGACCGAGGGCGCTACCAGGGTCGCCGCAAGGGCGATGATGGCCAGACCGCTGAACAGGCGCGGTCGTAACAGATCCAACAATGTGCCTCCTCCTTGCTGCCTGCGCCTATCCGGACTGGGGCCGGGGCAAGCGATGGCGTTCGTTATGTTCGCTCAGGGAGGGGCCGATGGGAATACCAGATTTGATGTCAACATCTGGTCGCCGGTCGTCCCGAGTGGGGCGCAAACGCACCAGTGGCGTGTGTTGATTAGAGACGGCATGGATGTGGTGCCTGTGCGCACCACCAAGCTACTTCTCCGCCAGCTGCGGCCGCGGCCCTCCCTGGCGATTCGCTCTATTCTCAGCGCGCTACCCGGCTTCCTTCGGCTCGTAATCATCCCCTTTTCGTGGGTCGGGCTGGCACAATCCACGCATGCCACAGCATGATGTCGGGCTGATCCTCATGCGCCAGCTCGCGTCGGGCCTCGCGGTGCCCATGCTGCTCACCGACGACAACGGCGATCTGCTGTTCTTCAACGAGGCGGCCGAGCAGCTCCTCGGCCAGCGCTTCGACGATGTGGGCGAGCTCCGCCTCGAGGAGCGGTCGCAGATCTTTGCTTTTCGCGACGAGAAGGGCACGCCAGTGCCACTTGACCAGGCGCCGCTCGTGGTCGCGCTGCGCGAGCGCCGGCCCGTCCATCGCCGGGTATGGATGAAAGGCCTCGACGCGAAGGACCACGAGATCGAGGTGACGGCCTTCCCGCTGCTGGGCGGCGGCGGCCACCTGATCGGCGCCGTGGCGATGTTCTGGGCGCGCAAGTCGGCCTGATGCGCGTTTGCCTGTGGGGGACGCGCGGCTCGATCGCCAGCGCGGGCCCTGAGACGGTCCGTTACGGCGGCAACACCGCGTGCGCCGAGGTCGAGGGCCGTGACGGCACGATCATCGTGCTCGACGCGGGCACGGGCGTCCGCCGCGTGGGTGCCACGTACAAGGAGCCGCGCCGCATTGACATCCTGCTGACCCATCTCCATATGGATCACATCCAGGGCCTGGGCTTCTTCGGACCGTTTTTCCAGAGCGATTTCGAGGTCCACGTGTGGGGCCCGCCGTCGACCACTCAGAATCTGCGCACACGGCTGACGCGCTACCTGTCGCCGCCGCTGTTCCCGGTGCGGTTGCGCGACGTTGCCGCGCGGCTCGAGCTGCACGACGCGCCCATAGGCCGCTTCGAGATCGGCGGACTGGAGGTCATGGCGCAGACCGTGATTCACCCGGGCCAAACCTTGGGCTACCGCATCAGCGACGGTGCATCGACGATGGCCTATCTGCCCGACCACGAACCGGCCCTTGGTGTTACCGGGATGCCCGACACGGCCGACTGGATGTCAGGCCACGACCTGGCGGCGGGCGCCGATCTGGTGCTTCACGACGCTCAGTACACGGCCGGCGAGTACGAGCAGCGCGTGGGCTGGGGCCACAGCCGCGTGACCGACGCGGTCGATCTCGCGCGCACGGCCGGCGCCCGCCGGCTCGTGACCTTCCACCATGACCCCGCGCACAGCGACGATGCGCTCGACGCGATGCTCGCGACCGCCCAGGCGCGGGCTGGCGGCGCGCTCGACGTGCTGCCCGGCCGCGAGGGCGACACGTTCAGAATTTGAGGATTTAGCCTCGCTGTTACGTGCAGGCCGCCGTTGGCGCTTACCGCGGCACCGGCCGAGCGGCTCAAATGGATCGTGTGAACCTCAAGAGCGCATCGCGCCAGATGGTCTCGCCCGAGCTCAGCCTCGCCCGCGGCCACACGGCGTTGCTGATCGCCGGCGCGGCGCTGGCGGGATTCGGCGCGATACTGGGCGCGGTCATGACGCGGCGCAGCGATGCGATCGACCTGGGCATCGCGATGCGCATCCAGAGCGAGCGCCACGCCTCGTTCGCGGCGCTGATGGAGGCCGTCTCGTGGCCGGGCTTTCCGCCGCAATCACGCGTGATCCCGCCAGTGGTGATCGCGGCCTTGGTGGCCAAGCGCCACAGGACTGAGGCGCTGTTCCTTTCCCTCGCCTGGGGTTCCGCGTTGATCGCGACGGTCGTCAAGGCGGTCGTGCGCCGTCCCCGGCCGCTGCCTGAGCAGGTGCGCGTCATCCTGGCGCCGCTGGGCGGCTCAAGCTTTCCGAGTGGCCACGTCCTGACGTATGTCGGCGTGTACGGGTTTATGGCGTTCGTGGCCCACACCACCATCGCCAGCGATGTCGTGCGCCCGCCGGTCGCCTTTGGTCTCGTCGGGTTGGTCTGCCTGATCGGTCCGAGTCGGATCTACCAGGGCCACCATTGGCCGACCGACGTGGCCGCCTCGTACACGCTGGGTATGGCCTACCTGGTCGGCCTGATCGCGATCTACCAGAGGGTCAAGGCGCGCGAGGTATGAGTGCGCCCATCCCGGTCATCTGGAACCCCAATGCAGGCGGCAAGCTCCGCGGACCGCTCGGCCCACCGACGGCCGAGTCGCTCCAGGAGATGTTTGACAACGCCGGCTTCGCGGCGCGCCTCATCGCTACCGACTCAGCAGAAGGGGCCAAAGCCGAGGTGCGTAGCCTGAGGGACGCGGGCGCGCAGCTGATCGTTGCCGCTGGTGGTGATGGCACGATCGGCCTGGTGGCGAGTGAGCTGTTCGGTAGCGCGGTCACACTGGGCGTGATCCCTTTGGGGAGCGTCATGAACATCCCGCGGATGCTCGGTCTGCCGCGCGACACGCATGAGGCCGTGCGGCTCCTCGCGCAATCCCCGGCAACCGCCGTGATCGACGTCGGCGAGAGCAACGGCGAAGTCTTTTTCGAGGCCGCATCGGTGGGTCTCCACGCGGCGATGTTCAACACCGCGCATCAATTCGACGACGGCAAATGGGGCTCTCCGTTGCGTGCGATATGGATGGCCCTCAGGTACCGACCAGGCCGCATGGTGATTCAGCTCGACGGGTCGGCCCAGATCCAGACGCGGGCGCTCATGGCGGTCGTCGCCAACGGCCAATACGCAGGCCCGGGCATGACTCTGGCGCCGGACGCGCGGCTCGACGACGGCCAGTTCGACGTTCGTGTGTTCAGCCACTTCTCAAAGGCGGAACTGCTGCGCCACCTGGGCTCGATCATGTTCGGCCGGCGGGCGTATGCGCCGCGAGTCGAGACCTACCGCGCCGCGGAGGTGCGCATCACCAGCCATCGACCGCTGCCCTGCCGTGCCGACTCAGTCGACCTGGGCATGACGCCGCTGGACTGTCGCGCGCGCGTGCGGGTACTGAAGGTTGTCGTTGGACCGGAATTCAGATCTGGACGCGCCGCGTGACGCGCGTCTGTTTACAGGGTACGCAGCATCCAGTGCGAATAGACCCAGCCTGACGCGCCGTTGGCGGTCGTCACCTTGTAGTAGAGGTTGCCCTCTGGACTAAAGGCTGTGCCGATGATCTTGACGTAGCCGCCGCTGCCCACCCAGCCCAGGATGCGCGACGTCGCGTCGGCAGCCTCGCGCAAGTTGACGGTGGCAATGGCCACGCCGTTCGAGCCGTCCGGCTGCGGGTTGCCGCGTGTTGTTGAGGGCAAGGTGCCCACAGTGCTGTCGGAGACAGCCTGGCCTGCGGCTACGCCTTCACCACCTGGCGGCGGCGGTGGCGGGGGAGCGTCTGTGGGCTCAGGAGTGGGGCGCCGAGTCGGGGCCGCCGTGGGCTCCGCTGTCGGCTCCGCTGTCGGCTCCGCTGTGGGCGGGCCCTCGAAGCCGGTGTTGCCATTGCTCGCGCCGTTGCCGGTCGAGCTGCTGTCATCGGCCGTGGCCGTGGCCGTGGGCGTTGGCGTCGGGTTGTCGCCACCACCGTTGTTACCGCCACCGCCGTTATCGCCGCCACCGCCATCGTTGTTGCCCCAGTTGATGTGCAGGTACTGACTCGGGCGTTCGGGAATTCGCAGATCCGTCAGGCGCACACCAAGGTTCTCGTTGAGCGCGCTGACGACCCGGTTAGGCCCGACGTAGATACCGATGTGGTGGCCGTCCTTCCAGACGACGAGATCTCCCGGCTCCGCGCCATCCTCGGTGGTCGAGAACCGACCGCGGGCCATGAACCAGCGCAGGTACGAGCGGGCGCCCATGCGCGACCCGCCGATGCGCGGCAGCTCGCCGGCCTCCTTGAAGACCCAATAGACCAGGCCGGAGCAGTCGAACTTGTTGGGACCGTCGGCGCCAAAAACGTACGGCGCGCCGATCTGGTTCATGACGATGTCGACAATCGCTTGCTGCGGATTCTGCGCGGCAGCGACCGGCACGTTGGTCACGGCGGGTGCAATGAGGATCACGGCCAGACCCAGGGCGGCTGCGGCGGGGAAGGGGTGTTTGCGCGGCGGGCGCTTGAAGTGTTCGCCGGTGTAGTTGCGGCTGATAACTGAGGCGCCGATAAGCGGCGTCAGCGCGGGTCGAAATAGCTGCGCGACCCGACCAGCGAACGCGGCCGCATAGACCGCGACGAGAACAGGCACGGCGAGCAGGTAGACCAATAGAGCGGGTGCGCGACGCTTATCCCTCACCGAGATTGCCTCCCTGTGCAATCCAGACCTTCGGAGCATGCCGTCGGTCTGCCGATTTCCTGAAACGGTTTGGCACGTCACCCGCTGGGGCGGTACGTACGTGCCTGGTTGTGCGGTGGCGGTACAACCCGTAATGGGAAGTTGGGTGCAGTATGCCGATCTGTAACGCTCATTGCACACTGTTTTCCACAGACGACGGGCCAGAATGCACAAATGAGCGCCGGCCCCGCACGAAACCGGACATTACAAATGGTGATGACGGTCACGATGGCGCTTCACCTTGCGAGGGCAAGCCCGTCTCCGGGCTAAACTTCGACCTCGAAAGAGGAGGCCCCGTCGCATGGCTGTTTCAACCCCGTCGTCGATGACTGGCGAGGAGCTCATCGCCCTCTCCAAGCAGTACACCCTGTATGAGTGGTCGGCCCAGTCCGCGGTCGATCCGATTGCGGTTGAGCGCGCCGAAGGGGTCTACTTCTATTCGCCCGACGGCAAGCGCTACCTCGATTTCAACTCGCAGCTCATGTCGGTCAACATCGGCCATGGCGACAAGCGCGTGGTCAGCGCGATCGCGGCGCAGGCCGAGAAGCTCGCCTATGCGAACCCCTTTATGGCGCACGAATCGCGCGCCCTGTTGGGCAAGAAGCTGGCCGAGATCACGCCCGGCGACATCGACGTCTTCTTCTTCACCAACGGCGGTGCCG
>JBDTVN010000080.1:0-6118 GCA_040007155.1 Chloroflexota bacterium | reverse complement strand
GCATCGATCTCAGCCAGGTAGTCATTCGCAGCCGCCTCGAGCTGATCGGTCAGACGCTCAATAAAGTACGAGCCAGCGAGCGGGTCGGGCGTGGCGGTGACGCCGCTCTCATACGCGATCACCTGCTGGGTGCGCAGTGCCAGACGTGCGGCAGCCTCCGTGGGTAGGGCGAGCGCTTCGTCGCGCGCGTTCGTGTGGAGCGACTGCGCGCCACCCAGGACCGCGGCAAGCGCCTCGATCGTGGTCCGCACTACGTTGTTGTCGACGCTCTGCGCGGTCAGCGATGAGCCCGCCGTTTGGACGTGGAAGCGACACATCATCGATCTCGCCTGTTTGGCGCCAAAGCGGTCGCGCATGATGCGCGCCCACATGCGTCGGGCCGCGCGGAACTTGGCCACTTCCTCGAAGAGCTCGCTCCACGCCGCGAAGAAAAACGACAGCCGCCCGGCGAAGTCATCAATGTCCAGGCCGCGCGATTGCGCCGCGTCGACGTAGGCGATGCCGTCGGCCAGCGTGAAGGCGAGCTCCTGGGCCGCGGTCGCTCCTGCCTCGCGCATGTGGTAGCCGCTGATCGAGATCGTGTTCCACTTGGGCAGCTCGCGCGCGCAGAACTCAAAGATGTCCGTCACCAGGCGCATCGATGGCACGAGCGGATAGATGTACGTCCCGCGCGCGATGTACTCCTTGAGGATGTCGTTCTGGATCGTGCCGCCCAACTTGTCGCGCGGGATGCCGCGCCCATCGGCAACGGCGACGTAGAAGGCGAGCAGGATGGCGGCCGTCGAGTTGATCGTCATTGACGTGGTGATTTCGCCCATGGGCAAGTCGGCCAGGAGCGTTTCCATGTCATCGATCGACGAGATCGGAACCCCTACGCGACCGACCTCGCCGGCCGCCGCGGATGCATCGGGGTCATAGCCCATCTGGGTCGGCAGATCGAACGCGACGCTTAAGCCCGTTTGGCCCTGCTCGAGGAGGTACTTGAAGCGCTTGTTGGTGTCGACCGCCGTCGCGAACCCGGCATATTGGCGCATGGTCCACAGACGGCCGCGGTACATCGTGGGCTGGACGCCGCGTGTGAATGGGAACTGACCGGGCTGGCCCAGCTGCTGCGCAGCATCCCAATCGCTGAGGCTCGACTCGTCGTAGAGCTGCTCGACCTCGATATCGCTCGTCGTGCGGTAGCGCTGCTCAGTCATTTCGCTCCGAGTCTACGGGCTACTCGATGCTGAGCAGCTCGCCGTGGCGCTCAACGAGCGTGCCGACGTCGACCTTGATGCCCTTCACCTTGCCCGCATGAGGTGCCCGAATCTCGTTCTCCATCTTCATCGCCTCGATCGCGAGCAGCCGCTGACCGGCCTCGACGTGCTCACCGTCGCCAACCCACAGGCGCACGACGCGGCCGGGTATCTGGGCACGCAAAGTCAGATCGGCTGCGCGCTGGTGTGCGGCCGCGTCGCGCGTTGCGCGGTCCTTGAGCTCCGCCCGGGCGGCCGACTCGACCGTCGCCTCGAAGCGCCAGCCACCGACTACGACTTCCAGCCGACTACGGCCTTCCGACCGATCCGCCGCTGTTGTGGGCAGCATGCGCACCGACTCACCCCTGCCCGTCGGCGCGAAGGCCTCGATGTCGGGGACAGATGGTTGAACGGTCAGCGCGACATCCTCGATGACGATCCGTAGGCGATCGCTCATTGCGGGTCGTCCATGGCTTCGGAGATGCCCGCGCGCCACCATGAAGTGGTCGTCGCCGCGCCGTTTTCATGCGTGATTTGGCCAACTGAGGTGACCGGCCGGTCACGTGTCGCAGTGGCCGCCAGTTCGGCGGCGCGGAGAGCCGCCACGGCCACGAGCTGCGCCGGCTGCCAGTTGCGCGCGACGTAGTCGGTCGACAGGTCATCCGCCGCGGCGAACCCGCTTTGGTCGACCAGCCAGCGGTGGAACGGCAAGGTCGTCTGGACGCCGCCGATGACGAACTCGTCGAGTGCCCGCGCCAGCCGAGCGATTGCCCGTGGCCGGTCCTGCGCGACCACCATCAGTTTGGCGACGAGGGGGTCGTAGTTGCCGCTGATGACGCTCCCCTCTTCCACGCCGGCATCGACGCGCACTCCCGGTCCGGCCGGCGCGGTCCATGCCGTCAGGATGCCCGGCGCCGGAGCGAAGTCGTGCGCCGGATCCTCCGCGCTGACGCGGACCTCGATTGCGTGGCGCTCCGGCCTCGCGGCGCGCTGCGCGGCAGCCATTGCGCGCTGCGATAGTGGCTGACCCGCCGCGATCCAGAGTTGCTCGTGGACCAGGTCGAGGTCCGCGACCAGCTCAGTCACGCCGTGTTCGACCTGGAGCCGCGCGTTCACCTCAAGGAACCAGAACTCGCCATCCGGCGTGAGCAGGAACTCCGCGGTCGCGGCGTTGCGCAGTCCGACCGTGCGCGCGACCTTAACGGCCAACTCATGCAGCTCGCGCCGCTGCACTTGCGTCAGCCCGGGCGCTGGCGCTTCCTCGACGAGTTTCTGGTGGCGCCGCTGCGTGGAGCAGTCGCGCTCACCCAGGGCGACGATCGTGCCCTGGCTGTCGCCGAGGAGCTGGACCTCGACGTGACGCGCCCGCTCGACGTAGCGCTCGAGGTAAACGCTGCCGTCGCCGAACGACGCTTTCGCCTCGCGTGTCGCTGACTCAGTCGCATCGAGCAGGTCGGCGGGGTCATCCACGCGGCGCATTCCCCGACCGCCGCCGCCCGCGGCTGCCTTGACCAGCACGGGGTAGCCGATCCGCTCCGCTGCGCTGGTGATCAGTGCCTGGTCCGACTCGCTGCCAACGGGAAGCGGCTCAAAAGTTCCGGGCACGACCGGGACTCCGGCCGCGGTCGCCATCTGACGCGCGGCCAGCTTGTCGCCGAGCGATGCCAGCGTGTCATGGCCGGGTCCAACGAACACGATGCCGGCGGCGGAGCAGGCGTCGGCCAACGCCGGTTGTTCTGACAGGAAGCCGTAGCCCGGATGGATCGCCTGCGCGCCGGTCTCAACGGCGGCCGCGATGATTTCGTCAACGCGCAGGTATGACTCGGCCGCCGGCGCCGGCCCGATCCGCACCGCCCTGTCGGCGGCCCTGACATGGACTGCGCCGGCATCGGCGTCGGAGTAGACCGCGATGGACTCGATGCCCAGCTCGCGGCAGGCGCGGATGATGCGCACGGCGATCTCGCCGCGGTTGGCGATCAGCAGCCGATCGAATGGCCTGTCTTTGCGCAAAGACACCTGGGTCCCCCGCTCCACCTAGAGCGGGATATTGCCGTGCTTGCGCGGCAGGTTCGTCTGGCGCTTCCCGGCCAACATCTCCAGTTCGGCGATCAGCCGCGGCCTGGTATCGGCGGGCATGATCACGTCGTCGATGTAGCCGCGGCCGGCGGCGATGTATGGGTTGGCGAAGCGGTCCTCGTATTCGGTGCGAAGACGGGCCCGCTCCGCCGTGGCATCGGCAGCAGCCGAGATCTCGTCGCGGAAGATGATGTTCACCGCCCCCTCGGGCCCCATGACCGCGATGCTCGCCGTGGGCCACGCAAGGTTGACGTCGCCGCGGATGTGACGGCTGCTCATGACGTCGTACGCGCCGCCATACGCCTTGCGCGTGATGACCGTCAGCTTGGGCACCGTCGCCTCGGCGTATGCGTAGAGCAGCTTCGCCCCGTGGCGAATGATGCCGCCGTGCTCCTGGTGGACGCCCGGCAGGAAACCGGGCACGTCCTCGAAGGTCAAGAGTGGGACATTGAACGCGTCGCAGGTGCGGACGAAGCGCGCCGCCTTGTCGGACGCGTCGATGTCCAACGCCCCCGCGAGAACGGCGGGTTGATTGGCGACGATGCCGATTGAATGGCCACCGAGTCGCGCGAAGCCAACGATGACGTTCGCCGCCCATGCAGGCTGGATCTCGAGGAAATCCGCGTCGTCGACGATGCGCTCGATGACCTCGTGCATGTCGTACGGCTGCGTGGGTTCGTTGGGGATCATGCCGTCGAGGGCTGGGTCGCGCCGGTCGCGCGGGTCGGCGGTAGATCGGTCGGCCGGCTTCTCTAGGTTGTTCTGCGGCAGGTGGTCGAGGATCCGCCGCGCCAGCGACATCGCCTCCGCCTCATCAGCGGCCGCGAGATGCGCGACTCCGCTGATAACCGTGTGCACGCTCGCGCCGCCAAGGTGCTCGCGATCGACGTCTTCGTGCGTGACCGTCTTAACCACCTCCGGCCCGGTTACGAACATGTATGAGGTGCCTTCGACCATGATCGTGAAGTCGGTGATGGCGGGCGAGTAGACCGCTCCCCCGGCACACGGACCAAGCACCAGTGAGATCTGCGGCACCACGCCTGAGGCGAGGGTATTGCGCAGGAAGATGTCGGCATAGCCGCCCAGCGACACGACGCCTTCCTGGATGCGTGCGCCGCCCGAGTCGTTCAGGCCGATCACCGGCGCGCCAACGCGCACCGCGAGGTCCATCACTTTGCAGATCTTCTCCGCATGCGCCTCGGACAACGATCCGCCGAAGACCGTGAAGTCCTGGCTGAACACGAATACCAGCCGGCCATCGATGGTTCCGTGGCCGGTGACCACGCCGTCGCCCAGGAAGCGCTGCGACTCGAGACCGAAATCTGTCGCCCGATGCGTGACGAATGCATCGAACTCTATGAACGAGTCGGGGTCGAGCAGCAGCTCGAGGCGTTCGCGCGCCGTCAGCTTGCCGCGTTCGTGTTGTTGGTCGATGCGCGGTTGCCCGCCGCCCAGCTGTGACTCGGCGCGCATGTCGCGTAAACGGTCGAAGCGTTCTTTCTTTGGTGCCACGGGACAAGATTAGCAAGCCCGAGATGTCCACAGAAACGGTGAACAAGTCCATCATCCTGTGGATAACTAGATGGTGTCGCGCGCGCGATGCTTCTAGATTTGCCTTCAATCAATCGCAGGAGGAATTCGGTGGCACGGATCATCGCCATCGCCAATCAGAAGGGCGGCGTGGGCAAGACCACCACCGCGATCAACCTCGCGGGCTCACTCGCCGAGCAGGGTTACCGCGTCCTGTGTGTCGACATGGACCCCCAGGCGAACCTGACCGTCGGCCTGGGCATCAATTTGCGCAATGTCGAGCACGCGATCGGTGATGTGCTCGCAGGCAACGATGTCAGCCTCGATCAGATCATTCAGCAGACCCAGACAAGCGGCATCGATGTCGCCCCAGCGACGATCGATCTCTCGGCGTCCGAGAACCAGCTGTTCAGCGCGATCGGCCGCGAGCAGGCGTTGCGCGAAGCCTTCCGCGCATCGAGCGCCGACTCGTACGACTACATCCTCATCGACTGCCCACCAACACTCGGACTGTTGACGCTCAACGCTCTGGTCGCGAGCGACGGCGTGATCATCCCGGTGCAGACGCAGTACTACGCGCTGAAAGGCATGACGGCGCTGATGAACGTCATCAGGCAGATCCGCGATAAGGCCCTGAACCCGAATCTGCGCGTACTCGGTTTGCTGCCGACCTTCTACGACGGCCGCACGGTGCTCGGTCGGGACATGCTCCAGGAGATGCGCGACCTGGGCGACCACCACATCTTCGAAAACATGATCAAGCAGACCGTCAGGCTGGGTGAGGCGCCACTGGTCGGCCGACCGGTCACCTCTTATGCCAGCAACACTGAAGCGGCGCGCGCCTATCGCGGGCTGGCGCGGGAGGTGATCGAACTTGGCTAGACCAGATTTCCGCAGCACAGCTGCGCGCCGCCTGGCCGAAGAGCGCGAGCTCTCGCCGGCCATCCTGAGTCTCATATCGCCCGACGCCGGTGAGCGTCCCGCGGGTATCCGCAATATCCCGCTCGATCGCATCTCGCCTAACCCGGATCAGCCGCGCATGAACTTCGACGAGGCGGCATTAGCGGAGCTCGCATCGTCAGTGCGCGAGCACGGTGTGCTCCAGCCCATCCTTGTCCGACCGACCGGCGAACCCCAGCGCTACCAGCTGGTGGCGGGCGAGCGTCGCTGGCGCGCAGCCAGGATTGCAGAGCTGGATGTCATTCCTGCGCTGATCGAACAGCTCGACGACGAGACGGCGCTTGAGATCGGCATCATCGAAAACCTGCAGCGCG
>JBDTVN010000079.1:0-6240 GCA_040007155.1 Chloroflexota bacterium | reverse complement strand
CGCTCATCAAGATCGACATGAGCGAGTTCATGGAGCGCCACAACGTGTCGCGCCTTGTCGGTGCCCCGCCAGGCTACGTCGGCTTCGACGAGGGCGGCCAGCTGACCGAGGCCGTGCGCCGCAAGAGCTACAGCGTGGTGCTGCTCGATGAGATCGAGAAGGCCCACCCCGAGGTCTTCAACATCCTGCTGCAGATCCTCGAGGACGGCCACCTGTCAGACGCAAAGGGCCGTCGGGTCGACTTCCGCAACACCGTGATCATCATGACCAGCAACGTCGGCGCGAAGTCGCTGCTCAAGGACACCAGCCTCGGCTTCAAACCGGTCGCGATCGACCAGTCTCGGGCCGAAGAGCAGCAATACGACCGCATGAAGGACAAGGTCCTTGAACAGCTCAAGACCCAGTTCCGGCCCGAGTTCCTCAACCGCGTCGACAGCGTCGTCGTCTTCCGCAGCCTCCAGATCGAGCAGATCCGCGTGATCGTCGAGTTGCTCTTGGCGCGCGTGCGCGATCAGCTGATGGCGCAGCAGATCGAGCTCGAGATCAGCCAGGAAGCGAAAGACCACATCATCAAGCTGGGCTACGACGTCGACTACGGCGCGCGACCGCTGCGCCGCGTCATCCAGAACATGATCGAGGACCAGTTGGCGGAGGCGCTCTTGATGGGCCGCTTCTCGCCCGGCATGACCGTCCGCGTTGACAAATCGCCGGACGCCGGCCTGACCATCGAACCAGTCGTCGAGAAGATCCCCGTCGAGGCCGGCGCCTAAGGCGCCGCGGCCCTAATGGCCAAACAGGAGAGCCGCTATGTGTGCGGCACCTGTGGCGCGACCAGCCTGCGCTGGGAAGGCCAATGCCGCTCGTGTGGCGGTTGGAACACGCTCGTCGAATCGGTCGTTGAGCGGCCGCGCGGTGGCACAGCCGCGCGGCGGAGGGCAGTCGCTGCCCCTGCTGTCGTCGCTCTCAACGAGGTATCCGCCCATGACTCCGAGCGTTTAGTAATCGGCCTGCGCGAGGTCGATCGTGTCCTCGGTGGCGGGCTCGTCCCAGGTTCGCTTGTCCTGCTTGGCGGCGAGCCGGGCATCGGCAAGTCGACCCTCGTGCTGGCGGTGTGCGGCCGCGTCGCGGACGGCGCCAAAGATGCAGGCCGCGTCCTGTATGCCAGCGGCGAGGAGTCGGCGGCGCAGCTACGGCTGCGCGCCCTGCGCCTTGGTCTGGCTGACGCGACTGCGATCGATGTCCTGCCCGAGACCTCAGTCGAGCGCATCGTTGCCGCTGCGGAAGCCACGCAGCCCGGACTGCTGATCGTCGACTCGATCCAGACGCTCACGACCGACGAGCTCGAGGGGCCGGCGGGATCGGTCGGCCAGGTCCGCGCCGCAGCCGCGCGGCTACAGGCGTACGCGAAGGAAAACGCGGTGCCGGTACTACTCGTTGGCCACGTAACAAAGGACGGGACGCTCGCCGGACCCAAGACGCTCGAGCACCTGGTTGATGTCGTGCTCACCCTTGAGGGCGAGCGCTTCTCAGGACTCCGACTGCTCCGCTCGGCCAAGAACCGCTTTGGCTCCACTGAAGAGGTGGGCGTTTTCGAGATGGCCGGCAGCGGGCTGCTCGAGGTCGCCGACCCAGCCGCCGCGTTCATCGAGACGGGCTCGCTCGGCGCGCCGGGCGTCGCCGTTGCCGCGACATTGGAGGGCAGCCGGCCGCTCCTCGTCGAGGTTCAGGCATTGGTCGCGCCGCAGATCCACGGATCACCAAGACGCACAGCCGCGGGACTTGACTCGCAACGGCTCGCGCTGTTGATCGCCGTGCTTGGCCGCCGCGCCGGGATGAACCTCGCCAGCCACGACGTCTACACGAGCATCGTCGGCGGGCTGACCGTTGAGGAGCCGTCGCTCGATTTGCCGCTAGCCCTCGCGCTGGCATCGGCGTTGCGCGACCGGCCGCTGATCACAGGCACCGTCGCGTGCGGTGAAATCGGTCTGACCGGTGAGCTGCGTCCAGCCGCGAGTCTCGGCCGCCGTCTCAAGGAAGCGGCCCGGCTGGGCTTCACCAGGGCGATCGTCCCGCGTAACGCCGGCCGCGGCGACGACCTCGAGGGGGTCACGATTGACCTCGTGCGTGTCGGAACGCTCAAGGAAGCGATTGCCGCGGCTCTAGTCGAACGGACTAGAGACGAGACCCGCGTCATCCCTGTAGCAATAGACGCCGCATGAATAACTTCGTCCGACTCTTCGGTGGCGCGCTGGGCGGGGCCATCGCTGTAACCCTTGCCGGTGGCTCTCACATCCCGCCGCTCGACATGTCAAGCATTGGCTCTGCGGTGCTCCTGCTCGCGTGGATTGCCGCGTGGGTGGTGATCGGCTACTCGATCCTCCCGTACGTCACAGTGCTGCCCGCGCGCTGGCTCATCGGGCGCGTCCTAACCCTCACCGCAGGCGAGTTCGCCAGTGCCGTCGGGGGGCTGATCATCGGCCTGTTGATCGGGGCCCTCATCGGCCTGCCCATGGCCAACCTGCCCGATCCCTATCGCTGGCTGCTGCCTATCGGCACGGTCGCGGTCACGGGTCTGGGGATGATGGGCCTGACCGTCGCCAAGCGACTCGACCTCGCTGACGGGCTTCGCTCCGCGGGCATCCTGAAGCCCCAGAGGACCGACTCTCCCATGGCTCCGATCGAAGGACCGGTCGTCTACGTCGACACCAGCGTACTAATTGATGGCCGCCTCACGGACGTCGTGGCTTCGGGCTTCCTGTGGGGCACGCTCGTTGTGCCGCGCTTCGTCGTCGCCGAGTTGCAGCACATCGCCGATCAACGCGACGCGGGCCGCCGGGCACGCGGCCGACGCGGCCTGGAGATCCTCGCCGTCCTTCAGAAGGATTCGCGCATCGCCGTTGAGTTGCCCGACGAGGACGTGTCGACGGAGACAGAAGTCGACGCCAAGCTCATTGCGCTCGCACGGCGCCGTGGGGCCGCGATCCTGACTAATGACTTCAACCTCAACCGTGTCGCGCAACTCGACGACGTCCGCGTCCTAAACCTGAACCATCTCGCCAACGCGATCAAACCTGCATTCCTGCCGGGCGACACGCTGCATGTCAAAGTCACTGCGCTGGGCAAGGAGCCCGGGCAGGGTGTGGCGTATCTCGACGACGGGACGCTCATCGTGGTCGAAGGTGGCACTGACCTGATCGACAAGGAGATCGACGTCAACGTCACGCGCGTCCTCCAGACCGTTGCGGGGCGGATGGTCTTCGCACAACCGCGCGCCTGACTGACGCAACCGCGGTCCGTCTTGCGTCATCCACAAATCCGACTAACTATCCACTCAGCAGGACTAGGCACGATGGCTAACCGTGACTGAGCAGCCCTTCGCCGACGCGGTGATCGTCGCCGCGGGCGGCTCGACCCGAATGGTCGGCACAGACAAGATGGCCGAGCTATTGCTGGGCCGCTCGCTGCTCCAGTGGTCGGTGGAGCAGATGGCCGCGGCGCAGTCGGTGGCGCGGGTGGTCGTAGTCGCGCGGCCTGACCGCGTGGCCGAGCTGGTCGCGCAACCCTGGCTGGCAGACGCCATCGTCGTCGCGGGGGGCGAGCGGCGCTCGGACTCAGTCCGCGCCGGGGTCAACGCCGCGACCGGTGCTGTTGTGCTCGTTCATGACGGGGCGCGGCCGCTCGCTTCGCCCGCGCTGGCCGATGCCGTCGCGGTAGCCGCAGCACGACATGGCGCCGCGGTCCCGGTGCTGCCGGTCGTCGATTCACTGAAGCGCGACGCCGGCGCGACGCTTGGCGAATCGGTTGAGCGCGACGGCCTGGTGCGCGCCCAGACGCCCCAGGGGGCGCGCCGCCAACTGCTGCTCGATGCCATAGCCGCGGCCAAGGACGAGGCGTTCTCCGACGAGGCGGCGCTGCTCGAAAGCCAGGGCATCGCGATCGCCACGGTCCCCGGCGAACCACACAACATCAAGGTCACGCTGCCCGAGGACCTCGACATGGTTCGGGCGTTGGCGCGAGGCGGCGCTGAGACTCGAGTGTGCCTTGGCCAGGACAGCCACAGTTTCGGGCCGGACCTCGGCCTCTGGCTGGGCGGCGTCCAGATCGAGCACGCGCCGCGGCTGTTCGGCCATTCGGACGGCGACGTCGTGCTCCACGCAATCGCGACGGCAATCCTGTCGGGCACCGGCAACGGCGACCTGGGCCGACTCTTTCCGGCGACGGACCAGACGACGATCGGGATCGCCAGCTCGCACCTTCTGCGCGTGGCCGTGGCGCAGGCGGCTAAAACGGGCTGGACGATCGAGTCGGTGCAAGTGTCCGTAGTCGGTGCCCGACCCAAGCTCGGCGGCGAGCGCCTCGACGCTATGGCTGCAAACGTGGCCAACCTGCTTGCGGTCAGTCGGGATTCGGTGGCCATCAATGCATCCACCGGCAACCTCAGCGGCGACGAGGGCGCGGGTCGGGTTATCACGGCGACTGCACTCGTCGGGCTACATCGGCGATGATGCGCGTCCCATGGAAGCCCTCCACCTAACCAACACCCTCGGCGGCGCCCTCGAGCAATTCACACCACTCGAAGACAGCAACGTCCGCATGTACTCGTGCGGGCCGACGGTCTATGGCCCATCGCACATAGGCAACTTCCGCGCGTTCGTGCTGGGCGACCTGGTCAGCCGCTACCTGCGCTGGTCGGGCTACAAGGTCACGTGGGTGATGAACATCACCGATGTTGACGATCGGATCATTCGCGATTTGGGTGAGAAGGGCGTCACGCTCGATGAACTGACCGCGCCCCACATCGCGCGCTTTCTGGCCGACCTGGGTGAGCTGCGCATCGGGCCGCCCGATGTCCTGACGCGCGCCACGGAGCACATTCCAGAGATGGCTGCGCTGATCGCCCGGTTGATTGCCAGCGGCCATGCCTACAAGACCGATGATGGCTCGATCTTCTTCCGCATCTCGTCGTGGCCTGCGTACGGCAAGCTCGCGCGAATCGAGCCGGACGCGGCTCGCCAGACCGATCGCGTCGCGGCCGACGATTACGGCAAGGACGACGTGCGCGACTTCGCGCTGTGGAAGGGCGCCAAGCCCGGCGAACCGTCGTGGGACACCGAAATCGGCACGGGCCGGCCGGGCTGGCACATTGAATGCTCGGCAATGAGCATGAAGGAGCTCGGCGAGTCGTTCGACATCCACACCGGTGGCGTCGACCTGATCTTTCCGCACCACGAGAACGAGATCGCCCAGTCGGAGGCCGCGACCGGCAAGAGGTTCGTGAACACCTGGCTGCACAACGCCCATCTCCAGCTCGCCGGCACAAAGATGGCGCGGCGAGTCGGCAACATCGCTCGCCCGGCCGATGTCTACGCCGAGGGCTACACGCCGGTCGAGCTGCGCTTCGCGCTCCTGGCGACGCGCTACAGCGCACCCATCGAGTGGGGCGACGACACCTTGGATCACGCGCGCGCCCAGATCGAGCGGCTTGCAACGGCGGTTGCGGCGCTCGACGCGTACGAAGAGGAGCGGGCCGACGATCCCGACCTTCCCGCGGTGCTTGCTTCCGCGCGGGAGGCGTTCAAGGTTGCCATGGATGACGACCTGAACGTGTCAGGTGCCCTGGCCGCGGTCATGGACTTTGTGCGGGAGTCCAATCGCCGGATCGACGGCCGCATCCTGTCGACTTCTGACGCACGGCGACTGGCCGACGCTTTGCGCGATTTCGACCGCGTGCTGGGCGTCCTGCCAGATCCGCCGGCTTTGCCAGATGGCGCGGCCGAGCTGCTCGAGCAGCGCGCGGCAGCCCGAGCAGCCAAGCAGTGGGCGAGGTCGGACGAGTTGCGCGATACCCTTGGTGCGATGGGTGTCGCAGTGGAAGACACGCGCGACGGCCAACGTTGGCGTGTAGTTGGGAAGCACACAGATGGCTGATCGGCCGCGTTCGCCGCGACCGAGCGGCCCGCGCGGCGGTGGGCCCGGCGGCGCCAATCGTGGTGGTGGCGGATACCGACCGCGCCCCGGGGGTAGTGCTGGTGGCGGCTATCGGCCGCGGCGCGATGATGGCACTCCGCCAAGGCGTGACTTCGGCGATCGTCCACAAGGCGACTCTGGGGATCGTTCGCGGCGCGACTTCGGCGATCGACCGCGGCGCGACTTCAGTGGTCCGCCAACCGACCGACCGCGGCGCGATTTCAGTGGTCCGCGGCCCAATTTCAGTGGTCCGCCAACCGACCGGCCGCGGCG
>JBDTVN010000078.1:0-6249 GCA_040007155.1 Chloroflexota bacterium | reverse complement strand
AACGCGGTCATGTCGAATTGGTTCGCGTCGTTGTCCGTGCCGCGGCCGCGCTCGATTACCCGTTCTAGATCCAAGCCGGACTCCGCGACGAGCGGCGCAGCGAGGCGGCGCACAAGGTCAGCATCGAAGCGCTCGTTGCCAGCGCTGACCGGCGTGTGGATCGTGAACACCGCGTTGCGCTTGACGCGCTCCAGCGCCTCATCCAGCGACGCGCCGCCGACCATCAGCTCGCGCGTCCGCTCAACAAGCATGAACGCGCTGTGACCCTCATTCAGGTGCCACGCGCGCGGCTGGATGCCCAGTGCACGCAATGCGCGCGTGCCGCCGACGCCCAGCACCATCTCCTGGTGGAGGCGCATCTCGCGCCCGCGCACGTACAGGATGTGGGTGATCGGTCGGTCGGCTTCGTCGTTGTCGGGGATGTCCGTATCAAGCAGGAGCAGCGGCACTCGGCCGACCTCGGCCAGCCAGACCGCGCACCAGATCGTCCGGCCGGGCATCTCAACTCCTACGCGCAACGGTCCGCCGTCCTCACCGGCTACGCGCTTCAGGGGCAGCAGCCGCGGATCGAAGTCGGGGTAGGCGTGCTCCTGGTGGCCGTCGGCA
Organism: Chloroflexota bacterium; assembly: GCA_040007155.1. Taxonomy (GTDB): domain Bacteria; phylum Chloroflexota; class Limnocylindria; order Limnocylindrales; family CSP1-4; genus JALYGJ01. Next base: position 5,643 of record JBDTVN010000078.1, on the reverse strand, counting down.
TCGATCGTCTGGCGGAAGTAGCCATGGCGATAGAAGAGCCCGACACCGACGAACGGGATGGCCATGTCGCTGGCCGCCTTCAGATGATCGCCGGCGAGTACGCCCAGGCCGCCCGAATAGATGCCGAGCGATTCGTGCAAGCCGTATTCGGCGCAGAAATAGGCGACCGGACCATCGAGCTGGCCGCCATGCTCGCGGTCGAACCAATGACCCGCGCCGTTATCCATGTAGCGATCGAAGCCATCGAGCAGCGTCCGGTATTCGGCCATCAGGTCGACGTCGTCGAGGATCTCCGACCAGTCGCGCTGCACCTGCACCAGCGGCACCGGATTGCGGTAGCGCAGCCACGAGCCGACGTCGATGCGCCGGAACAGGACGCGTACCCGCGGATGCCACATCCAGTAGTGGTTGTAGGCGAGTCGGTTCAACCCGTCGAGCTGAGGTGGGAGTCGGACGCCCTGCGGGGGCAGGGTCGGAATGGTGATTTTTTGAGGCACGCGGGAGAGATGCTAGCGCACCGTCCGAGGGCGAGTAAACCGGTTCAGCGGAGCGTGGTGCGCGCCCCGCACGGCTAGCATCGCGCGGTCATGCGAATTGCCATGGTCGCGTCAGAGTGCGAGCCGTTTGCCAAGACGGGCGGTCTGGCCGATGTTGTTGACGCGCTCTCGCGGGCGTTGGGTCAGCTGGGCCACGAAGTCGACGTCTACCTGCCGCGCTACCGCGGTATCGACTTGCTCCCGAAAACTGACAGCCTCGAGCTCGAAGTCCCGATGGGCACTGGCAGTGTCCCCGTCGCGCTGCACAGCGCCCAGACGCGGGGCTACCGGCTGCGCCTCGTCGATCACGGGTATTCGTTCGATCGACCCGACTATTACGTGGTCGAGCCGGGCGTCGGGCCTGACTACCCGGACAACGGCTGGCGCTTCACCTTGTTGGGCCGCGCTGCCCTGGAAGCGATGCGTGTCGAGAATCACGTCGCCGACGTCCTGCACGGCCACGACTGGGAGGCATCGCCCGCGATCCTGTCGCTCGTCCACGGCTACCGCGCGCTGCCCGAATTCAGCAAGGTCGCCACTGTCCTGACGTGCCACAACCTCGCGTATCACGGCTGGGTCCCGCGCTCGGAGGCCGCGCTGCAGCTGGGCTTGCCCGACTCCATTGGCGGTCCTGACGCGGTGGATCTTTTGCGCGAGGGCCTCATCGCCGCGGACCTGGCGACAACGGTCAGCCCGACCTTCGCGCGCGAATCGCTTGAGGGCTGGATCGGCGAAGGCGTTGACGACGTGCTGCGTGAGGGGGCATCAGTCGGCCGGTATCTGGGCATCATCAACGGCCTCGACAATGAACTCTGGAATCCGGCGATTGACGCCGACCTGCCCGCCCGGTACTCGGCTGTAGATCTGGCCGGAAAGCAGACGTGTCGGTCGGAGCTGTGTGCGGAGCTCGGTCTCGACGCCGATGGCCCGATCCTGGCCATGGTCAGCCGGCTTGACCCACAGAAGGGCTTCGACCTCCTCACCGCGGCGACGCCGGGCATTCTCGAACTGGGGGCGCGGATCTGCGTCCTGGGCACCGGCGACAAGCGGATGGTCGCTGAGTTGCAGCGGCTCGCGATCCGGAACCCGGGCCGATTGGCCGTGGTCGACCGGTTCGATCGTTCTCTGGCGCGGCGGATGTATGCCGGCGCAGACTCGTTCCTGATGCCATCCCGTTTCGAGCCGTGTGGCCAAAGCCAAATGATCGCGATGCGCTACGGCACGCCACCGATCGTGCGTTTCACCGGCGGTTTGGTCGACACGGTCATCGACGCCGACGAACACCCCGACACGGGCACAGGCTTTGGCTTCGGACCGGCCGACCCGTGGGCGCTGATCGAGGCCGTTGGTCGGGCGCTTGCCGCTTACGTCGAACCCGAGCGCTGGTCGGCCGTTGTCCAGCGGGCCATGGCGACCGATTTCTCGTGGCGCCAGCCAGCGCTCGAATACGTTGCCGCATACCGGAAGCTGATTGGTTCGTGATGAAGCGCGTGTTGGTGCCCCTGCTTGCCGCCGCGATGCTCGTGGCTGCAATGGCGCCGGCAGCGGTCCTGGCTAGCGGCCAGGTCGATTCGTTCCGCGTCGTCAACAGTCCCTTCACCTCGGACGCCGTCAGCACGCGCCACAAGGCAGGCGTGCGTCTGACGCTGGCCGGCGCCGCGCACGTGACACTGACGATCGAAACCACCGGGGGTGTCGTGGTCCGGCATTTGGCCAACGGCGTGACCCTGGCTGCTGGATCGCATGCCTGGAAGTGGGCCGGCCGAAACGATGGCGGCACGTTTGTTCCTGACGGCGACTACGTGGCCCATCTCGTCGTCACGGACGGCTTCGACACCCTTGATCAGGCGCTGCTTGTCAGGAAGGGCATGCCACCCATCTATCCGTTCAACCCCGGCGCGATCACTGTGCTGATCAACCCTGGCCATGGCGGCTACACCTCCGGCGCCGTGGCTAAGGGTGTCACCGAGAAGTTCCTGAACCTGGACATCGGACTGCGCCTGCGGCGGCTCCTCGAGGCGGCGGGCGTGAATGTGGTCATGACGCGGTCCACGGACGTTCACGTGCCCGATCCGGAGTTCGACGTCAACGGCGATGGCGTGGCTGGACCGACCAAGCCCGGGGGCGATGATTGGGACGGCTTGGCGTACCGCATCGATATCGGCAACGAAGCCCGGGCCGATGTTCACATCTTCAATCACAACAATGGCTCCAGCGTTCGCGGTCGTCGCGGGACCCAGACCTACTCGGGCATGGATCGCAGCTTTACGCCTGAGAACCTCATCTTCGCGACCGACGTCCAAGCGGAGTCGATCGTTCAGCTCGACAGCTTCCGCAGCGCGACCTACTACCCCATCGACGGCGGCGTCAAGAACGGCAGGAACTACTACACCTTGCGGCCCTATTCATTGGCAGTCCCCGACCCCCCGCTCGAGCCACGACCCGCGCTCCAGCCGACGATCATGACCGAGTCTCTCTACGTCAGCGATCCGATTGAGCGGGCGATCCTGCTCAAGGGTGCCGGGCGCGAGGCGATAGCCATCGCGATGTACCTGGGCATCCGCGACTACTTGGCGACGCGCGACTACGGCATCCGCTATCAGCTCATTGGCGGACCGACCGATGTTGCCGCGGGTGCTTCCGCCGATTACCGGGTGCAGGTGACCAACACCGGCAACCAGGCTTCAGCTGGCTGGCAGCTCCAGCTCCACAGCGTTCCAGCAGTGCCGTTCTACGACGGATCGGGGGCGATTGGAGACCCACTGGGCAGCGTAAACATTCCCGATGGTCTCGCGCCCGGTCAATCGACGACCCTCAGCGTCCACGCCACGGCGCCGCCCACCGCCGGAGCGTGGCTGGTCAAAGGTGACGTGTTCATCGGCGGCTCCGACCGCCCCTACCTCTCACAGCGCGGAGTGGTCGCGATACAGGTACCGTTGACGACCGAACCGTAGTTCTGGGAGAGGGACGTGGGGCTGCTCGACGGCAAGAAAGCGCTGATCTTTGGCGTCGCCAATGACCACTCGATCGCGTGGGGCATCGCCCAGGCGCTGCACGACCACGGCGCATGGGTCGGCTTCTCGTCGATCGAGATGCTTCTTGAGAAGCGCGTCCGGCCGCTCGCGCAGTCGATTGGTTCCACGTTCGCCGAGCCGTGCGACGTACAGCAGGACGCGGACATCGAGCGCGTCTTCGCGCGCTGGCAGAAGGAACAGGGCAGCCTCGACATCCTGGTCCATGCGCTGGCTTTCGCGAAGCGCGAAGACCTTGATGGTCGCTTCGTCGATACCTCGCGTGAAGGCTTCGCGCTCGCCCTCGACGTGAGTGCCTATTCCCTGGTCGCGCTGGCTCGCGCTGCAGCGCCGCTAATGAGCAGCGGCGGCTCGATGATGACGCTCTCCTATTACGGCGCCGAGAAGGTCGTGGCCAACTACAACGTGATGGGCGTGGCCAAGGCCGCGCTCGAATCGAGCGTCCGCTACCTCGCGGCTGACCTTGGGCCGCACAACATTCGCGTGAACGCGATCTCTGCCGGACCTATTCGGACCCTCGCCGCGAGCGGCATTGCCGGCTTCAAGACGATGTACGGCAAGTTCAAGGACATCGCGCCCATGCGCCAGAACATATCGATCGAGGACGTCGGCGGCACGGCCGTATACCTCGCCAGCGACCTGTCGCGCAATGTGACCGGCGAGACGGTTTACGTCGATGGCGGCTTCAACGTCCTCGGGGTGCCGACGCCCGACGAATGACCGACTCCGCCCCATCCCGCATTCCCGCGCTCGGCCCGCGCGGCGAAGGCTGGGTCGTGCTCCAACTCACATTGATCGTCGCCGTAGTCGCGGCCTGTTGGTGGGGCGGTGGCCATTGGTATCTGCCGTGGCAGTCAGTCGTCGGCTTTGTCGGCAACGTGCTGTTGATCGGTGGCCTGTTGGTCGGCGTGATCGGGACATTAGGTCTCTCGAGCTCGCTCACGATCTTGCCGCGTCCCAAGGACGATGGCGCCCTGGTGACCAACGGCCTCTATCGCTTCGTCCGCAACCCGATCTATGCCGGCCTGATCGCGGCGACGTTCGGCGCGAGCATCGCCTCAGGCACGTGGCTCGCCCTGGCGTTATCGGCGGTGCTGGCCGTGGTGCTCGATCTCAAAACGCGGCGCGAGGAGGTCTTCCTGCGCGCACGATTTCCCGACTACGCGGCTTATGCCGCGCGCACCAGGAAGTTCATTCCGGGTCTTTACTGATCGATAGGGCGTTGCAACAAGATCTGCGCGAGAAGCGCCTGGTCGCGCGCGTCGCTCAACGCGTTGTGCGTCTGCTCGAAGGCCACGTCGAGTCGTTCCGAGATGCGGTCCTTGCGCGTCTCTCCCCAGCGCGCGACCCCCAGGCGGCCCATATACAGGCTCTTGAGGTCGAGTGCCGATATCCCGAAAGGGTTGCGACCCAGGTAGCGCCAGAAGTAGTCGGCCACGAACATCCAGTCGAAGGGGGCGTTGAAGCCGACGAAGACCGGCCAGCGTCCGCCGCTGACCTCTTGGACCCACGACTCGAACTCGCCCATCGCGTCCGCCGGCTCGAGTCCATTGCTGGCGAGATGCTCGGGCGCCAAGGTGTGAACCCGTTGCGCCTCTTCCGACCAGGGCCTGTCGGGCAAAGGCTTGAGCTCGAGGTAGATGCCGCTTGTCGGGTCCACGACGAGGCAGGCGCCGATCGACAGCAGGCTGCCCGTGCTCGGACTGTCGCCTGAAGTCTCGACGTCGACGCTGATCAGCACTTCTTCGTTCACGCGCGAATCCTCGCATGCGGGTCATCCACAGCGTTATCCCCAACCCGCCAAAGGTTGGTGGATAACATCGGCGCGAATTCGACAAGTTGTTGATGGGTCCTATTGAACGGCCCGCGCTGCGTCCGTAATGTCTGCATCAGCCCGAAGGGGCCAGACGGAGATCGGACCACAGAGATCAGGGCGCAAGCCCAAGAGCTGAGGACCCCGACCCAGGAGACGCGGACCGGGACTCGCTCCCGGACCAGCGAAGCAGGCTCGCAAGAGACTTGCCGTCGAACAGCCGAGGGGCTCGTCCCCACGGCAGGCGGACTACCTGGCACCG